>NZ_DLJW01000113.1:0-62617 GCF_002477705.1 Stenotrophomonas sp. UBA7606
CCATCACCACCCGCGGTTACCAGGAAGAAGACTGCGTGGCGCTGGCAGGCTGGATTGCCGACGTGCTGGATGCACCGGCCGATGAAGCTGTCATCGCCCGCGTGCGTGATGCGGTCAGCGCGCAGTGCCGCAAGTACCCGGTCTATGGCTGATCGACAGCCGGTGCCAGCGGTCCGTGGCGCCCGTCGTGCCCTGAACTGAGCGCATTACCCCGGGTCGGGCGCTTGCCCCGGCCCGGGGTTTGTTGTATCTGCGTTACAGGTTTTCCACGTCGCCTGCGCGGCGCCTGATGTCCAAGGCTTGAAACATGCATTGCCCGTTCTGCCAGCACACCGATACCCGCGTGATCGACTCGCGCGTCTCCGAGGATGGCGCCACCATCCGCCGCCGCCGTGGCTGCGAAGCCTGTGGCGAGCGCTTCAGCACGCTGGAAACCATCGAGCTCAAGCTGCCGGTCATCGTCAAGAGTGACGGCGGCCGCGAAGCCTTTGATGCGCGCAAGCTGCGGGTTGGCTTTGACCGCGCGCTGCAGAAGCGGCCAGTGTCCGAAGAACGCATCGAGGCGGCAGTGCGCGCAGTGGTGCACCAACTGCGCATGTGCGGCGAGCGCGAAGTGCCGTCGATCAAGGTCGGCGGCTTCGTGATGGATGAGCTGCGCAAGCTCGACCACGTCGGCTATGTGCGCTTTGCATCGGTGTACCGCAGCTTCGAGGACGTGGCCGATTTCCGCGACGAGATCGAGAAGCTGGAACGTGATCATTCCAGTGATGAGGGCCAGCTGCCGCTGTTGGAACGGGCGCCGCCCGACGATGCGCGGTCAGGCAGAAGCGGCAAGCGCTGACAGGCGCGGTGGCAGGCAGGTAAGGACAGGGACGGCGATGCGAGCGAAGGAAAAGTGGTTGTCCCGCAGCGGTCTTGCCGTTGCGGCGTTGTGCCTGGCCTTGGCCGTGCAGGCGCAGGAACCCACCAACCATGAAGATGCCGCAGGCCAGGCCCGACGGGCGGCCGAACAGGCGGCGGCTGCGGTTGCCTTGCTGGAATCGGGTGAGGCGCCCGCCTTGCCCTGTGCGGACGATGCCTGTGCGCCACAGGCGCTGGCCGCGGCTTACCGGGTACAGGACGGCACCTATGCCGGCTCGATGCTGCGACTGGGCGAGGAGGGCCGCTATTCGATGCAGCTGACCCAGCCGCCAATGCAGCGCAGCTCAAAAGGAACCTGGTCGTTGCAGGACGGCATGGTAGTGCTGGTGCCGCAGGATGATCCGGCCGATGCCGTGCAACTGGTGCCATACGAAGCCCGCTCGGCAGAGCGCGCGCAATTGCAGCAGCTGCTGGCCGACCTGCAACAGGCCCACCCGGAGCCTGACGGTCGCAGCGACCAGGATGCGCGTGACACGTTGCAGGCGCAGCTGGCAGCCACGCACGAAGCTGGCAGGCCGCTGTATGTGAGTTTGCTTGACCCCCTCACCGGTGTGGCCAGTGAAGGTGTGCAGGTGGTGCTGGAGTTGGCAGGTGGCGAGCTGGCCGCTGAAAGCAGGTTGTCGGGTGGAAATACCTATCGCTTCCCGTCACCACCACCGGGGCAGGCGGTGACGGGGGTGCGTCTGCAGTTCCCAGGTGTGGACGCGCCGCTGCGGCTGCCGTTGCAGGCCCCGCTGCGGCCCAGTTACCAGGTGCTGTTCGACGCCTGCGCGCTGCGCATGTGCGAGTCGGCCACGATGGGCATGGTGCTGCAGCAGGGGGCGGATGGTCCGCTTCTGTACGCCGTGGGCGTGGGCGTGTTCCAGCGTGAAAGCCGCTAGTGCCCTGACGCCGCGGGCCATCAATCATGGCTGCCTTGGCTGGACCGGATGAAGATCATCAATCTGCAGGACCGGCGTGACTTGCTGCCGGCAATCGCACGGGCCCATGTACAGGCGTTCGGCACGCTGTTGCCCGATTGGACCGTGGCCCAGGCCGAGGCCGAGCTCGCCGTGCAGCAGCGCGATGGCATCCCCTGCAGCTGGCTGGCGATGGAAGGGGATGACTGGTTGGGTTCGGTCAGCCTGTTGCACGACGACCATGAGCAGATCCGCGGGTGGTCGCCATGGCTGGCTTCGCTCTATGTCAGCCCAGCGGCGCGCGGCAAGGGCGTGGGAGCAGCGTTGGTGGCGCATTGCATCGCCCAGGCCGCGGTGCTTGGGGTGGCGCAGCTGTACCTGTATTGCGAGGCACCGATGGTGGACTGGTACCGCAGCCTGGGCTGGCGCGTGCATGCCCAGCTGCAGCTGGGCCCGTTGGCAATCACCGTAATGGCGGTGGATACCGGCGGCGGCTAGCGGCCTTTCGCTGTCGGTGCCCTGGTCTGGCACCTACACTGTTGCTCTGCCCGCAACTGGCTGCGGGTTGCTTACGTAACGAGGTTTGCAGATGAGCCAATTCACCGCCACCGACCACCTGCTGATGGCGCGCGCGCTGCGCCTGGCCGAGCGTGCCGCCTGGACCACCCGTCCCAATCCCATGGTGGGTTGTGTCATCGCCCATGGCGAAGAGGTGGTGGGGGAGGGCTGGCATCAACAGGCCGGTGGCCCGCATGCCGAGGTGTTCGCGTTGCGCCAGGCGGGAGAGCGTGCGCGCGGCGCCACCGCCTACGTCACCCTGGAGCCCTGCGCCCATTACGGGCGTACCCCGCCGTGTGCACTGGCCTTGATCGAGGCCGGGGTGGCGCGGGTGGTGGCGGCGATGGCCGATCCTTTCCCGGACGTGGATGGCGGTGGTTTCGCGCTGCTGCGGCAGGCCGGCATCACGGTGGACGTGGGGTTGATGGCGGCGCAGGCGCGCCAGCTCAACCAGGGCTTTCTGTCGCGCATCGAGCGCGGGCGTCCGTTCGTGCGGGTGAAGCTGGCGGGCAGCCTGGACGGGCGTACCGCCATGGCCAATGGCGAATCGAAATGGATCACCGGTGAGGCCGCGCGTGCGGACGTGCAACGTTGGCGTGCCCGGGCCGGCGCGATACTGACCGGGGCGGCTACGGTTCTGGCCGACGATCCGCAATTGACCGCACGCCCGGACACCGGTGCATTCCTGCCACCGCTGCGGGTGGTGCTGGATGCGCGCTTGCGCACCTTGGGCTGTGAACGGGTGCGCTCAGAGGGCGCACCCACCCTGTATGTGCATGGGCCGGCGGCCATCCCGCCGACGCTGGCGGGTGCCGAATTCCAGTCCTGTCGGGTGCTTGCCGATGGACGCCTGGATCTGCCTGCGGTGCTTGCGGAGCTGGCGGCACGCGGCATCAATGAGGTGCATGTCGAAGCCGGGCCGACCCTGTGTGGCGCGCTGGTGAAGGCCGGGCTGGTCGACGAACTGCTGCTGTACGTCGCCCCGTTGCTGATGGGCGACGCTGCACGTCCGCTATTGGCGGGGCTGGGTATCGACAACATGGCGCAGGCGGTGCCGCTGGAGATGGGCGATGCCCGCATGGTTGGCGCTGATCTGCGCCTGCAGCTGCGGCCGGTGCAACCCCGTTGATTCTGGGCCAAATCCGGCAGCGGGAACGCCCCATGTAGTGCCGAGCCATGCTCGGCAGAGGCTTTCCGGCAGATCCAGTGGTAGTGCCGAGCCATGCTCGGCAGAGGCTCTCCGGCAGATCCAGTGGTAGTGCCGAGCCATGCTCGGCAGAGGCTTTCACGGCAGATCCAGCGGTAGTGCCGAGCCATGCTCGGCAAGCGCTCTCCCGGCAATGCCTCTGCCGAGCATGGCTCGGCACTACCGGGCGCCTGTTCCATCGATGGGAAGCACTTGTTCAGCCCGGTCCAGGCCTTCACCGGGGTGGCGCTGTTACAATCAGCGCGCCGGTTCGCCGGCACTCACAAACGTCTTCAGGGCGGGGTGCAACTCCCCACCGGCGGTAGGTGCAGGCCCGCGTAGCGGAGCTGCATGAGCCCGCGAGCGTTCCAGCCAGGGCCGTACATGCGTACGGATGCCTGGCCGGAGGTCAGCAGATCCGGTCAGATGCCGGAGCCGACGGTCATAGTCCGGATGAAAGAAGACGGTGTTTCGGGCCCCTCGTGGGGTCCGTGCGCCTGTTTGCCTTGCGGCGTTTTTCGCTCACATATCGCGGAGAACGTTAGTGTTTACTGGAATCATCGAAGGCGTCGGCCGTCTGGCCGCACGCGAACCCATCGGCGGCGATGTCCGCTTCACCTTCAACGTCGGCAACCTGCCGTTCGAACAGGTGCAGATGGGCGAGAGCATTGCCGTCAACGGTGTCTGCCTGACCGTCATCGACTTCGACGGCAGTAGCTTCAAGGCCGATGCCTCAACCGAAACCCTGGACCTGACCACGCTCGGCGGCCTCGCCGAAGGTGCGGTGATCAACATGGAACGTGCCATGCGCCCGACCGACCGCCTCGGCGGCCACCTGGTCAGCGGCCACGTCGATGGGCTGGGCAAGGTGCTGTCCATCCACGAGGACGCGCGCGCCCTGCGCTGGCGCTTCGCCGCGCCCAAGGCGCTGCTCAAATACATCGCCAAGAAGGGCTCGATCTGCGTGGATGGCGTCAGCCTCACCGTCAACGAAGCCGATGACGAAGGCTTTGAAGTGGCGCTGATCCCGCACACCGTTGCCAATACCGCGTTCTCCGCCACCGGCGTGGGCAGTGCGGTGAATCTGGAAATCGATCTGGTCGCCCGCTACGTGGAGCGCCTGCTGGGCCAAGGAGCCGCACAATGAATTTCGCCCCCGTTCCCGAACTGTTGGCAGAGATCCGCGCCGGTCGCATGGTGGTCATCGTCGATGACGAGGACCGCGAGAACGAAGGCGACCTGATCATGGCCGCCGAGCTGGTCAAGCCGTCGGACATCAATTTCATGGTCACCCACGGCCGTGGACTGGTGTGCCTGCCGCTGACCCGCACCCGTGCCGCCGATCTGGGCCTGGCGCCGATGGTGCAGGCCAATACCGCGCAGTTCCAGACCAACTTCACGGTCAGCATCGAGGCCGCCGAAGGCGTGACCACCGGCATCTCCGCGCATGACCGGGCCCACACCATCCGCACCGCGGTGAAGGCCAATGCCAAGCCGTCGGACCTGCACCAGCCGGGTCATATCTTCCCGCTGATCGCCCAGCCGGGCGGCGTGTTGACCCGCGCCGGGCACACCGAAGCTGGCGTCGACCTGGCCATGCTGGCCGGGCTGGAGCCGGCTGGCGTGCTGGTGGAAATCCTCAACCCGGATGGCAGCATGGCGCGCCGCCCCGAGCTGGAAGTGTTCGCCCGCGAGCACGGCTTGAAGATGGGCTCCATCGCCGACCTGATCGCCTACCGACTGGCCACCGAGCACACCGTTGAGCGTGTGGACGAGCGCGAGATCGACACCGAGTTCGGCGCTTTCAAGCTGGTTACCTACCGTGACCGCATCGCCAATGACCTGCATTTCGCGCTGGTCCGCGGCACCCCGGACAAGGACACGCCGACCCTGGTGCGGGTGCAGGTGGAGAATCCCTTGGCCGACCTGCTGCATTGGCGGCGTGATGACTTTGGCGTGGCCAGTACCGATGCGCTGCGCGCCATTGATGCCGCAGGTGCTGGCGTGATGGTGGTGCTGTCGGCACCGCGCGATACCAACGCGCTGCTGGCCCGCCTGCGCCAGCAGCCGGCGCCGGTCATCCCGGGCAAGGACAAGGACGTGGGCCAGTGGCGCCGCAACGGTGCCGGCGCCCAGATCCTGTCGGACCTGGGCCTGGGCAAGCTGCGTGTGCTCGGGACCCCACGCCGGCAGGTCGGCCTGGCCGGTTACGGCCTGGAAATCGTCGAAACGGTCGCTTTGCAGGGATGATCGGGGGCTTTTGAGGCAGGAGTGAGTGAAGAGGAGTGAGAAAGAACGGGTTGCGGGCTTTGCCAAGCGGGGCTCGGCACCTCGCGGTACCAGGGGCGATTAGGCCGCCCTTCTCACTCCTCACTCATCTTCACTCGCTCCCCGCCACTCGACAGCACCCACACAGCGCGTACACGTTAAACTTACCCACCTTTTGGATCCCCACACCCCCATGAGCCACTACGAAGGCGACCTCCGCCCGGCCGGTTCGGCCCGCTTTGCCATCATTGCCAGCCGCTGGAATGCCCGCATCACCGATGTGCTGGTGGCCGGCGCACGGCAGAGCCTGGCCGGTAACGGCATCGGCGAGGACGCCATCGACGTGGTGCGCGTGCCCGGTGCCTGGGAAATCCCTCTGGTCGCCGCCCGCCTGGCCGCCGCCGGCCACCATGCCGCGATCATCACCCTGGGCTGCGTGATCCGTGGCGATACCCGCCACTACGAGCACGTCGCCGACCGCTGTGCCGAAGGCCTGATGCGGGCGCAGCTGGATTTCGGCGTGCCGGTGCTCAATGGCGTGCTGGCAGTGGAGCGGGTGGAAGACGCCGAGGCCCGCGCCGGCGGCAGCCACGGCAACAAGGGTGAGGAAGCCGCCTTGGCGGCATTGGAAATGGTCAATCTTCTGGAGCAGCTGCCATGAACAACAAGAACAACGGCAAGCCTGCCGGAAAGCCGGTCCGTCGCGACGGCATTGATCCGGTGCTGCGTTCGCGCGCACGCCGCCGCGCCCTGCAGGCCATCTATGCCTGGCAGATCTCCGGCGGCAACGCCGAGTCGCTGCTGGCCCAATTTGCCCACGAACAGGCGCACGAAATCGCCGACCTGGCCTACTTCGAAAGCCTGCTGCGCGGCGTGCTGGACAACCGCCGTGACCTGGACGAGGCGCTGGCCCCGTTCGTCGACCGTGCGGTGGAAGAAGTGGATGCCATCGAGCGCGCGGTGCTGCGCGTGGCCGCCTACGAGCTGCGTTACCGCCTGGACGTGCCCTACCGTGTGGTGATCAACGAGGCCATCGAAACCGCCAAGCGTTTTGGCTCCGAGCATGGCCATACCTACGTCAACGGCGTGCTGGATCGTGCCGCCGTGGAGTGGCGCAAGACCGAGTCCAACCAGTAAGCCCAGGGCGGCCCAGGCCGCTGGATGCTTGCATGCAACGCCGGGGCCGGCATCATCGGCACCGGCGTTGTCGTTTATGGGAGTTGAAGTGAGCCTTGACGAGTTCGGTCTGATCGAACGTATCCGCCGCCGCACCGGTGCCCGTGCCGACATTGCCCTGGGCATTGGTGACGACGCCGCCCTGCTGCAGCCGCAACCCGGCCAGCAACTGGTGGTCACCGCCGATACGCTCAATGCCGGCGTGCATTTTCCGCAGCAGACCCCCGCCGCGGACATCGGTTGGAAAACCCTGGCGGTGAACCTGTCCGACCTGGCTGCGATGGGCGCCCAGCCAAGCTGGTGCACCTTGTCATTGTCGCTGCCCGATGCCTCGCCGGGCTGGGTGGATGCCTTTGCCGAAGGCTTCTTCGCTTTGGCCGATGCACATGGCATCGCCCTGATCGGTGGCGACACCACGCGTGGCCCGTTGTCCTTGTCGGTCACCGCGATGGGGCAGGTGCCGGCAGGCACAGCGTTGCGCCGCGATGGTGCACGCGCCGGTGACGATATCTGGGTGACCGGCGTGCCCGGCGAAGCCGGGTTGGCACTGGCGCTCTGGCAACAGGGGCTGCTGGATGTATCGCGGCCTGCGCACGATGCGTCCCTGGAGCAGCTGCGCCTGCGTCTGGCCCGGCCTACGCCACGGGTGCAGGCCGGCCTGGCATTGCGTGGCATTGCCAGTGCGGCAGTGGATGTGTCCGATGGCCTGCTGGCCGACCTGGGGCATATCTGCGAACGCAGCCAGGTGGCTGCCGAGTTGCTTGAGCGCGCGCTGCCGGTATCGACGGCGGCGGCCGTCGGCGGGCATGAGGTGGCCTTCCGCGCGCTGCGCGCGACTGCCGGTGATGACTACGAACTGTGTTTCACCGCGCCTGCGGCGCTGCGCGAACAGGTACGCGAAAGCATGTCCTGCGTTGCAGTTCGGGCTGCACGTATTGGCTATATTCGAGACGGAAGTGGGGTCCACCTGCGTAATGAGGAGGGCGTGTCGCAGTCCGCTGGCAAGGGAGGTTTCAACCATTTCCCGGGTTGAAACATCGTAGGTCAACTCAGGCAGCGGCGTGGGGAGCCGCCGTTCACACCGTGTCCACGAATTCATATTTATGATCTCGACCGTGATCCATGTCTCGTTTTAATGCAGGCATCGCTTGCAGTACGCGGCAGCAAACAGGGGGCTTGGCTAGTGGAAATGGCAACACTGGAAAAAGTGAGGGCAAAGATGGGGGATGTGGGCCAGCCCTCCGTCAGCGTGGACAATGTCGCGCTGGACAAGGAACTGGACACTGCCATCAACGCCAACAGCGGCATTTCAATGCTGCTGGTGTCCACTGGTGACGGCCGGGCGATAGCCCATCGCTCGCAGAACAGACTTGATCCACGACGCCTGTCGGCAATGAGCAACTCGTTCCTGACGCTTGGGGAAACCTTGTCGCGCGAACTGGGCCTGACCACGGCCGACTACGTGACCATGTCCACCTCCCAGGGCAGCATGGTGCTGGTGCGTGTTGCTGCGGACCGCACCTATACGCTTGCTGCGCTGGGCCATGCCGATACCTCGCTGGCGATCCTGCTGTATGTGGCCCGTGATGCTGCGGCCCGCATCAAGCCCCTGCTGTAAATCCTTGTTGTAACCCTTGCGTGCTCACATGGCCCGGCTTGTCCGGGCAGCGGGCGAGCGCAGGGCAAGTCTGCACCTGGCATCACGTGACCTGTCTGTGGACAGGCGCGTTTCTGGAATCAACCACTGGATACATGGAGTGAAACATGGCTGGTAACGTCAAGCTGGACAAACTGAATGAAATCGCGGGCTTCGTTGGCGCAGCGCTGGTCGACAGCGACAGCGGCATGGCCCTGGGCATGCTGGGCGGCGGCCCGATCAACCTGGAAGTTGCCGCTGCCGGCAACACTGAAGTGGTGCGCGCCAAGCGTCGCGTTGCCGCCTCGCTGGGCATCACCGAGGCGATCGAGGACATCCTGATCACCCTGACCAAGCAGTACCACCTGATCCGCCCGCTGGAAAGCAACCAGGACCTGTTCCTGTACGTGGTGCTGGACCGCACGCGCGCCAACCTTGCGCTCGCCCGCCACGAGCTGAAGTCGTTCGAACAGACCCTCGATTTCAAATAATCGAGGAGCGCGTTGCTGCCCTGCATGGGCAGCAACGCGGCCGCTGAGCCAAGGACCCTGTTCCGGTTGACATGATGAGCGCACCTGCCCGCAAGATCTCCACTGCCGTGATTGGATGCCAGGGGCTGGATGTGCTGCACATGATGCGGCTGAAAGTCGCCAGCTCGTTGCTGATGGCCGAGTACATCCAGGCCGACGTGCAGGAGTGGAAACACCAGAAGGTGGATCTGCTGGTGGCCAGCATCGACGATGGCAAAGGCCAGCAGGTGCTGCGCGAGGCCGGTGCCAAGGGCCTGCCGGTACTGGCGGTGACCCGCAAGGTGTTGGCCGGCCTGCCCATACCGGGCGTGGCCTACGGCGCCAGCGTGCGCGAGATTTTCCAGCAGCTGCGCGAGCTGCTGCAGCAGGTCGAAGGAGGGGGCGAGCGTTTTCTGCCGCGCACCCTGTTCCGCAGCCTGTCCGACGCCAAGGGCAAACCCAGCCTGCTGCACCTGGGCCTGGTGCGGGTGATGGTGGATGCGCCGCAGCGCCGCATTACCCTGCTGCGCGATATTCCCTACGAGAACTTCCTGAAAGCCGCTACCGAGCCGGGCTGGACTTTGTCCCTGCTCAGTGAGGGCGGTGGCGTGGAGGAGTGCCTGGCCGACGCGGTCAGCCAGCATGCCTTCGAGGATTTCTGCTGGCGGGCGGCCAGCCTGAGCGTCGAGCCATTGCTTGTGCAGGACATGCAGGGCCTGGCCCAGTTGCGCGGTTGGCCAGAGGTGGAAACCGGCAAGCTGCCCACCCATTGGCTGTTGCCGATGGCGGCGCTGATGATCCGCCCGTGGCGGCCGGATCAGCTGGCACTTGCCACCGGCACCTCGCTGGACGACATTGCCCGTATCATGGCGGCGGCGGCCTGTACCGGGCTGCTGGACACCAGTGGTAGCGGCAGTGGCGCTCCGCGCGCCAGCGGCGGCAAGGTCTCCGGTTTCTTCTCACGTATCGCCAAGCGATTCGGGCTCAACTTTTCCAAGGGGCTTCAGGTCTGACGGCTATGGCAACCAAGTTGGTTTTTGTCGGTGAAATGGGTGCGGGTAAAACGACTGCGATCCGGTCGATCTCGGACATGGAGCCGATCAGTACTGAAATGCCGATCAGCGACGAAGCGGCGCTGGAGGCATTCGAGGACAAGTCGCACACCACGGTGGCGCTGGATTACAGCTCCATTGAATTGGGCGACGGCGAACTGCTGCATGTCTATGGCGTGCCGGGCCAGGCCTACCTGGACTTCATGTGGCCGATCGTGGCCGAGGGTGCAATCGGCGTAATCGTACTTGTGAGCGCACTCAACCCGCGCGCGCTGCCAAGTACGGTGACGTTGTTGGCGCGCTTCCGCGCGCTCGCGCCGGAGGCGTGCTTCGCCGTGGGCGTGACCTGCCAGGACCGCCAGCCGGATTTCAGCTTCACCGATTTTCGCAATGCACTGGCCAGCGAAGGCCATCGCCTGCCGGTGATGTGGGTGGATGCGCGCGAGGCCAACCAGGTCGATTTCCTGGTCAAGGCCCTGCTGTCCTGCCGTTACGCCGAAGCCGTGGCCTGAGCCGCGACGCCGGCACCCCCGCAACCGGCGAACGGCCCGGCATCACGGGGTGCCAACGGCGCGGCAGCCCAGGCCGCTCAAACGGGGGGCAGTACCTTGCCCGGATTGAGGATGCCGTCCGGGTCCAGCGCCTGCTTGATGGCCCACATCGTCGACAGCGTGTCGGCCGAGAACGCCTGCGTCATGAAATCGCGCTTGGCCACACCGATGCCGTGCTCGCCAGACAGCGTGCCGCCCAGCGCCAGGGTCAGCGCGAATACCTTGGGCAGGGCAGCATGGGCACGCGCGTTCTCGCTGGCGTCATCCGGGTGGTAGAGGATGTTGACGTGCAGGTTGCCGTTTCCGGCATGGCCAAAGGTGACGATCGGCAGGCCGGACTCGGCCGACAGCCGCTGCACGCCTTCCACCAATGCCGGGATCCGCGACACCGGTACCACTACGTCCTCGTTGATCTTGCCGGGCGCGATTGTTCTGAGCGCGGGGGACAGGGCACGGCGGGCCGCCCACAGCTTGTCGCGTGCACTGCCGTCGCTGGCCACGTCCAGTGCCAGCATGCCGTCGCCTTCGGCGGCCTCGGCCAGGGCGTTGAGCAGATAGGGCAGGGTGTCGTCGTCGCCTTCGGCATCGATCAGCAGCATGGCGCCTGCTTCGGGCACCTGCGCGCCGTTGTGGCGCAACAGCTGCAGGCTGCGGACGTCCATGAATTCCAGGGTGGTGGGGGTGACCGGCTGTGCCATCACCCGCGACACCGCCGCCGCCGCCGCTTCCGCATCGCGGTAGAGCACGCGCAGGCCGGCCTGGCTGCGTGGGCGCGGCGAGAGCTTGAGGGTGGCTTCCACGATCAGGGCCAGGGTGCCTTCGCTGCCGACGATCAAGTGGGTCAGGTCGTAGCCGGTGGCGTCCTTGGTATAGGCGCCGCCGCAGCGGATCAGCTCGCCGGTACCGGTCACCGCCACCAGCCCGAGCACGTTGTCGCGGCTGGTGCCGTACTTCACCGCGCGTGGGCCACCGGCGTTGCAGGCCAGGTTGCCGCCGATGCTGCAGATGTCGGCACTGGACGGGTCGGGCGGCCAGAACAGCCCGTGGGGCTGCAGCGCCTGCTGGAGGTCGCCATTGAGCACGCCCGGCTGCACCACCGCGCAGCGGTCGCCAGCGCGGATGTCGAGGATGCGGTTCATGCGTGCGAACGAGAGCACGATGCCGCCAGCGCTGGGTACGGCCGCACCGGTGGTGCCGGTGCCGGCACCACGCCCGACCAGTGGGACCGCATGGTTGCGGCAGAGGCGGACAATGGCCTGTACCTGCTCGGCGGAGCTGGGCAGGGCCACGCCCAGTGGCAGCGCGTGGCGCCAGGAGTTGTCCTGCGCATGCGCCTGCAGGGCTGCGGTGTCGGTGCGCCAGCCATCGCCCAGCAGCTGCGCCAGGGCCTGATCGAATGCGTCGGGGAGAGGGGTCATCACCGGCCTATTGTAGGCCGTGTCACTTGCCGCGTTGGTTGGCCGACATCTGCGAGGGTCGCATGCGCACGTCTTCGGGCAGCAGGGCGACCACCTGTTCCAGGATCCCGGGCAGCGCCTCCTGCGAGTAGCCGCTGTGAACGGCCTGGATACGCCCTTCACCGTCCAGCACGAACATGCGTGGGATGGCCTTCACTCCATAGCGTTCGGCACTCTTGCCCTTGGGGTCGATCACGTATTCAAGGTCCAGCTTGCGGTTGCGGCGGGCAAACTCGACCACCTGCGCGCGTGGTTCGTCCCAGTTGACGGCGATCACCTCCAGCGCGTCCTTGCCTGCCACCTGCTGTATCCGTGCCAGCACCGGCAGTTCGCGCAGACAAGGGCCGCACCAGCTGGCCCAGAAGGTCATGATCACCACCTTGCCGCGCCGTTGTGCCAGATCCACCGGTTCGCCATGCAAGGTGTTGCCCAGTGTTCCGGACGGTGGAAACTCTCCCTGACGGGGCTTTCCTTCATCGGCGTGGGCGGTGGTGAACGGCAACGCCAGGCACAGCAGCAGGACTGCAGGTTTGAGCAAACGCAGGTGCATCGGTTCCCCCGGTGTTGTCACGTGTCGGCGCCAGTGCGCCTACCCCGAGGGGATTGAATCACCTTCCAGCCCATGCAGGCCAGCGCCAGCGGCAGCCACACCCAGCGCAGTTCGGACAGCACGGTCTGCAGGCCGCGCGCGCTGAAGAAGTTGTTGGCAAACGGCGACACCCGGATGGGGCGCCAAGGCGCGAACAGGCGCTGCTCGCTCCAGGGCCACCACAGCGCCACCCCCAACCCGCCGGAGGTCAGTGCATCCAGCAGCGGGTGCGAGAGCGCGCAGATGAAGACGAAGGCCAGTGCCTGCAGGCGGCCAGCCTGCAGTTGGCGCGCAAGGGCCAGCGCCAGTGCCGCAAGCACCCCGGCAAACAGCAGGGAATGGCTGGCGCCGCGATGGCCGAAGGCATCGGCATAGGGGATGTGCAGGGCAAAGGCCAGCACATCGGCATCGGGCAGCATGGCCGCGGCAACCCCGGCGGCGAGCAGTCGGCCGGAGACGCGCCCGCGTTCGCTGGCGTACCACAGTGCCAGCGGCACCGCTGCATGGGTGAAAACACTGGGCATCAGCAATCGTCAGCGCGGAAGGCGTCGCGGATCCAGTTCAGGCGCGGCGGTTCACCGCTGGCCTCGACCACATCAAAACGGCAGGGGTGATTGGCCAGGGCAGGATGGCGGGCCAGATAGAGCTGGGCAGCGGTGATCAGCTTGCGCCGTTTGCCGGCATCCACCGATACGGCACCGCCGCCAAAGCGGCTGTCGCGGCGATAGCGGACTTCGACAAATACCAGGCAGTCGCTGCCCGGGTCATGCATCACCAGGTCCAGCTCGCCACCGCGGAAACGCACATTGGCGGCGCGCCACTGCAGGCCCGCCTGTTCCAGCAGGGCACGGGCGGCAGTTTCCACCGCCGCACCGCGTTGCGCCTGCTCAGCGACCATCACCAATCGCGACCGGGTGACCGCCACTGAAGGTGGACCAGGCCGGGGTGCGCAGCACATTGCCGAAGCCGTCCAGGTGCAGGGTGCCGGTGGCGCCGCTCAGGCCGGCCCCGGTGCTGTTGGCCAGCTTTTCCAGATAGGCGGTGATCTTCCAGGCGTCATAGCCGAAAGCGAACAGGCGTGCCGCGCCACCGCGGGCGGTGGGCAGGCTGCTGGCCAGGCTGCTGGCTGCCGGCAGCCCGGCAACACCACGCGAGGTCCAGGTTTCGCTGGGGAAGGCGATACCGTCCAGGGCCATGTCTTCATCGGCCTTGCCGGTGTTGGCGACCAGCTGCGAGGTACCAACCCGGGTTACCGCGCTCAGCCCGGCCAGCGCCAGCTGCGGCGCCAGCACACGTGCCTGGTTGCCCTTTACCGCCAGCAATACCGCATCCACACCGGCCGCCTGGCGCAGCTGGGCGCCGATATCGGCCGGGGTGTCGCTGACGGTGATGGTGGCGGCAACCTTGCCGCCGCGCTCGCCGAAGCGCTCCTTGAATGCCGTGCTCGCGCGGCGACCGGTTTCGTCATTGCTGGCGATCACCAGCACATTGCCGCGCTCGCGGCCCAACAGGTACTCGGCGGCCATGATGCCGTCATCCTCCGGGGCCAGCGAGAACCCGGCGCTGCCGGCCGGCGGGGTGTCCTTGCCGCGGTTCAGGGCCAGCAATGGCACCTGCAACTGCTGGCGGTGGAACAAGGCATCGACTTCGTCGCGGCCAAGCGGCCCGACCACGAAATCGGCGCCCGCCGCCACGGCCTTGTCATAGGCGGCAATGGCACCGGCGGCATTGCCCTTGGTGTCGATGAAGTCGATCTGCGGGCGACGCCGGGTCTCGCCGTAGTAGCCGGCCAACAGGCCGTCGCGCACCGGCGCGGCGGCGGTGGCCAGGTTGCCGCTGAGCGGCAGCAGCACGGCCATCTTCACCGGCGGGCGGTAGCCATCGGCATCGGCGGCCGGGCGCTTGCCGGTGTCCAGTTGCCAGGCAGCATCGCGGTCGAACGGACGGGGCAGCGGCAGACCACGTGCGATAAGGGCGCGGCCGGCATGGTTGTACAGGGGGTCGCCTGCCGGCAGGGCCGCAGTGCGGGTGCCGAGGGTGGCGTCATCCAGCCCGGCCAGCAGGCGGGTGATGGCGCGTTGGTTGTCGGTGCGCTCGGCACCGCTGAGCAGCACGCCGGCGCGGGCACGGTCAGCGGCGGCATTGAAGGCATCGCCATTGGCTTCCAGGGCCTGGGCGCGGGCCAGGTACCAGCGCGCATGCAGGGCAGTGGGCAGCTGCGTGGGATTTTCGGTCAGCGCCTGCAACGCAGCGACCGGCTGTTTGTCAGTCACGGCCAGCTCGGCCTGCAACAGTTGGAAGCGCTGGCGGCTGGCGCCGCTGAGCTGGCGCTGCTGCACCTGGGTCATCAGCATGCGCGCGCGGGCATCGTCCTTGGCTTCGTGCCAGGCAAAGGCGGCGTCGGCCAGCAACTGCGACTTGCCCGCCCCACGCACCAGCGCAGCTTCGGCTTCAAGTTGCTGGGCCGCTTCGCGCGGCTTGCCCTGTTCAAGCAGGGCGATGGCCGCCTGCTGGGCGGGGGTACTGGTCGGGGCAACGCTGGTGGTGGCGCAGCCGACGAACAGCAGCATCGACAATGACAGGGCGGAAATCCGTGCGACTGGCTTGTTCATTTGAGGTCCGTTCGACAGGGCGCGGCAGTGCCGGGCGGGGGAAACGGTAGGATTCTACCCTTGGCCCACGGAAATACCGATGATGAGTACTGCTGCTGCCACCTTGTATGTCGTTGCCACGCCGATCGGCAACCTGGCCGATCTGAGTCCGCGTGCGCAGGAGGTGCTGCGTTCGGTGGCCGCCATCTGCGCCGAAGACACCCGCCATACCGGCCAGTTGCTGTCGCACTTTGGCATCAGCAAGCCCCTGGTAGCCCTGCATGACCACAATGAAGAGGCGATGGCCGAGCGGGTGGTGTCGCGCCTGCTGGGCGGTGAATCGCTGGCGGTGGTCAGCGATGCCGGCACCCCGTTGGTCAGTGACCCGGGCTTCCGCCTGGTCCGTGCGGCGCGTGCGGCGGGGGTCAGAGTCAGCCCAATCCCAGGTGCCTGCGCGGCAATTGCTGCCTTGAGCGTGGCCGGATTGCCCAGTGATCGCTTCGTATTTGAAGGCTTCCTGCCGGCGAAGGGCGCGGCCCGCCGCGAGCGGCTCAACAAACTGGCGGCCGAGACCGGCACCCTGGTGTTCTACGAGTCTTCGCACCGAATCGCCGAATCGCTGGCCGACATGGTGGCTGCGTTCGGTGCCGAGCGGCCGGCGGTGGTGGCGCGTGAGCTGACCAAGCTGTTCGAGACCGTGCTCGATGGCAGCTTGGAGCAGCTGTTGGCCAAGGTGCTGGGCGACGACAACCAGCGCAAGGGCGAGTTCGTGGTGATGGTGCAGGGCGCTGGCGATGATGAGCAGGCCAGGATCGCCGAGGGCCGTCGCCTGTACGCAAAATTGAACGAGCACTTGCCGCCGTCCACCGCTGCCAAGCTGGCGGCCGAACTGAGCGGCGCGCCGCGCAAGGCCTTGTATGGACAGGGCAGCAACGACTGAGGCGATGTGGGCGGCGGCAGATGCCGCCAGCCTGCGTCGGCAACTGGACCTGCGCGAGCAGCCGTTGGCCGGTGGTACCGGTGGCCAGGTCAAGATCCAGCGCGAGCGCTGGATGATGGTGCGCTGGTTGAATGCCTGGGCGTCGGAGCTGGTCTATCCGCTGCGGGTGCGCAAGCGAGAAAGCCCGGATTTCATGCTGGATGTCGGCCCTGACCGGATTGGCGTGGAATGCATGGAAGTGGTGCCTAAGGCCTTCAAGCAGGTGCAGGCCAAGTTGAATGGCATCAACTCCGGCTGGGTGCGGCCGGTGCCGCAGCACCGCGCTGAGGAGGCACGTGCCGAATGGGATAGCCCATTGCTGCGCCAGTTGTTGGCTGACACCTATGAAGGCAGTCCATGGGCGGGCGATGAGCCCGAGCGGCTGTGGGTGGAAGTGATGCGCTGGGCGGTGGAGAAGAAGCGCCAAGTCCTGCATAAGCCGGGCTATGCCCGGCAATCGCGCAATGTGTTGTTGCTGTACGACAACTGGCCGTTGCCGGCAGTGGCCTTTGTCGAAGATGCAGATCCTGCGGTGCTGCGCAGCTGGGCGTGGGCTGCGCTGGATGAATTGTCAGGGCAGTTGCTGGACAGTGGTGCGCACGCGGACTTCCAGCAGATCGACATCCTGCATGAAGGCTGGCTGCTGTCATTCACTTCTGGAGGAGTGCGACCGTTGCGTTACCGGATGCTTCCAGCTGAATGAATTGAACGGCCGGACCGCTGCTGGACGTGCGACAATATGCGCGGCGGAGTCGGCCAGACAGTCGCGTCATTCCTTCGGGAGTGCCGAGGAAAGTCCGGGCTCCACAGGGCAAGGTGCCAGGTAACGCCTGGGCGGCGCGAGCCGACGGAAAGTGCAACAGAAAGATACCGCCTACGTCTCTTTCGGGAGGCCGGTAAGGGTGAAATGGTGCGGTAAGAGCGCACCGCGAGTCTGGCAACAGACCGGCACGGCAAACCCCACCTGGAGCAAGACCAAATAGGGACCTAATGGCGTGGCCCGCGTCGGGTCCGGGTAGGTTGCTTGAGCGTTGCGGTGACGCAGCGCCTAGAGGAATGACTGTCCACGACAAAACCCGGCTTATCGGCCGGCTCCGCCGCTTTTTCTGCCCGCCGGGCAGAAAAAGCCCCCAAGTTTTGCAAGGCAAAACTTTGGGCCCCAGGCCTTTAGCCTTCCAATTCCCCGCGCCTGTCGGCGCGCCCCCTTTACTAAAGGGGGCTGTTACTCCTGAGAGATGGCTTGGTTCGCGTGGCTGTGGCTATGGCTATGGCTATGGCTATGGCTATGGCTGTGGCTGTGGCTCCTGCCTTGCTGTTCTCTTTCCCTTCTCCCGCTTGCGGGGGAAGGTGCCCGGAGGGCGGATGGGGGGAGCTTTTGATCTTGCTGTGGCCGTGGGGTAACGCCAAAGCCAAAGCCAAAGCAAGATCAAAGGCACCCCTCCCTAACCCTCCCCTTCGCCTGCGGCGAAAAGGAGGGGGCAAGCTTCGGCCAGCGGAGGGGATCAAGCTTCGGCGAAGGGCGGGAACCAGGAGCCACAGCCTTCTTTCTCAATCTCCATGCGCGTCTCCCCCAGATACACACCCTCCGGCCCGAACCGTCGCTCATGGATGAAACCGCCGCCATCCTGGCCGATCGCCACGATGGTGCTGGCGCGGGTGCCGTAGTCGGTCCCACGGATGAAGGCGCTGGAGAGATGTCGTTCCCACTCCAGTGAGATCCCGGTAGCGGGCAGCTCTGCATCCGTAGCCTGTTGCTCATCAGCCAGCGCCGCCCAAAGCGGCTCCAGGCCGTCACTGCCTGCAGCCAGCCAACCCTCAAGCACGCCCATCAGGCGCCGGGTCTTGGGCCAGGGGGCATCCAGTGCGCCGTTGGACATGCCATGCACGCCTGGCGCCAGATCCTGCCGGGCCTGCGGGTGGTTGCCCAGATAGCTGCAGCTTTCAGCGTCGGCGACCAATAGATTGAACGGTGCGAACGCTGGCGCCCGGCTGGCCAGGGTGTCGGCATAGTCCGTGGCCGGCTGTCCACCAGCCAGGTAGCTGGCGATCAGTTCGCCGCGCGAAGGCCCGCCTGCAGTGGCGTTTGGGTCACGCACATTGGTGACCATGCCCGCCTGTCCGTGCAGATTCACGCCCATCCAACTGCCGCCCGAACGCAGGTCGCGACCGGCAATCACGTTGTCGTGAGGGGCAGGCCAGCGCTGCAAGGGGGCGGTGGGGCGGGCGTGGAATTCGTCACGGTTGCCGGCCATGAGCAGGCGCCAGTGCGGGTGGGTCTTCCAAGCGAGGGCGACAAGACACATGCACGAAGTGTGCCGTTTTGCGCGCTTGTCGGCCATCTGCGGCTGAATGGCGGCTGGGTTGCGACCCGGTTTTCACGCCACCTCTACACCCCTGAATTTCCTACGAATCTCAAAATTTGAGACGAAACAGCAACTTGTGGATAAACCTTGAACAACTCTCTAAACATTGGCGCAAACCATTGATGCGAATGGCGATTTTGTGTGCGGAAAGTTGTTGACAAGCCATGGCCCGCTGCTAAGGTGGGCATCAGAGGGAAAACCGGGTTTTTTGTGGTTTTTCGTGGTTCAATAACTTCCCAAGTGGAAACTGACAAACGGGTGCCATAGGCGTGTTCCAGGGCGAGACTGCCATCACGGTTGACGACAAGGGACGCATGGCGGTGCCAACCGCCTATCGCGACCTGGTCGCGCGTGCCAGCGGCAATCGCCTCGTACTCACCTACAACCCGTTTGAAGCAGGCTGCTTGTGGTTGTACTCAGAGCAGGAGTGGGAGCGGGTGCGGGACGACGTAATGGCAAAGCCCAATACCCAGCGTGTAGTACGCACCCTGCAGCAGAAGCTTGTCGGCTCGGCCGCCCATCTGGAACTGGATGGCAATGGCCGTATCAGCCTGCCGTCCAGTCACCGCAGCGCGGTGGGCATCGAGAAGAAAGCAGTGCTGATGGGCATGGGGGACAAGTTCGAATTGTGGAGCGAGCAAGCGCATCGCGCACTGATCCAGCAGACGTTGTCTGACGAGGATCTGGGCGATGGGCTTCTCGATCTGAAGTTGTGAGCCGGGGTGCCCGGGTGCGCGGTGAAGCGCAGGCCGGTCACCCTCCGGTGTCGCAGCCGCCGGCGGCTCACCTGCCGGTGCTGTACACCCAGGTCCTTGACGGCCTGAGGGTGATCGAAAACGGTACTTATCTGGATGGCACGTTCGGTCGTGGCGGTCACGCTGGCGGCGTGCTGCGCCAGCTCGGCCCGGAAGGGCGCCTGCTGGTGATGGACAAGGACCCCGAGGCCATTGCCGTGGCCGAGCGCGATTTCGCGCCGGATGGCCGTGTCTCTATCTATCGCGGCAGTTTTGCCGATCTGCTGGATTGGAGCGAGACCGCTGCCGGTCTGGACGGCGTGCTGTTCGACCTGGGCGTGTCCTCGCCGCAGCTGGACGTGGCCGAGCGTGGTTTCAGCTTCGGCAAGGACGGCCCACTGGACATGCGCATGGACCCGGATTCGGGCGAAAGCGCGGCGCAGTGGTTGAACCGTGCCGAAGATCGCGAAATCGCCGATGTGCTGTTCACCTATGGCGATGAGCGGCAGAGCCGCCGCATCGCCCGCGCCATTGTTGCCCGCCGCGAGAAGCAGCCGTTCACGCGTACTGCCGAGCTGGCCGAACTGATCGCCTCGGTGATGCCGCGTGGCAAGGACAAGATCCATCCGGCCACGCGCAGCTTCCAGGCCATCCGCATTCACATCAACCGCGAACTGGCCGACCTCGAGGCCGGCCTGGACGCGGCGATGGCGCGGCTCAAGCCCGGTGGCCGGTTGGCGGTGATCAGCTTCCACTCGCTGGAAGACCGCATCGTCAAGCAGTTCATGAACCGCCATGCCAAGGCACCGCCGACCAATCGCCGGCTGCCGGAAGTGCAGGCCTTCGTACCGACCCTGGACCTGATCGGCGGCGCCATCAAGGCTGAAGACGACGAACTGGCCATGAACCCGCGCGCGCGCAGCGCGGTGCTGCGTGTCGCGCAGAAGCGTGAGGTGGCCGCATGAGCCGCCTGCTGCTGATCGTGCTGCTGGCCTGCACCATCGCCTCGGCGATCGGTGTGGTGTTCATGCGCCATCGGCACCGTCAGCTGTTCGTCGAGCTGTCCAAGCTCGAGCATGCGCGCGATGAGCTCAATATCGAGTTCGGTCGCCTGCAGCTGGAGCAGGCCACCCTGGCCCAGGCCACGCGCGTGGACCAGGAAGCACGTGGCCGCCTGGGCATGAAGTTTCCGGAAGCTGCTGACATCGTGGTGATCCGCCCATGAGCAAGCACGGCCGCAACCGCACCCGCACCCGCACCCGCACCCAGTTCAACCTGCGCAGCCGCATGACCATGGTTGCGGTGGGCCTGGGCCTGTGCGCGGTGACGCTGGTTGGGCGTGCGGCCTATGTGCAGCTGATCAACAACGATTTCTACCAGCGCGAAGGCGAGGCACGTTACCTGCGTGAAGTGCCCATCGCGACCTCGCGCGGCATGATCACCGACCGCAACGGCGAGCCGGTGGCGGTGTCCACGCCGGTGGCCTCGATCTGGGTCAACCCGCAGGAACTGCTGCGCGCGCCCGAACACATCCCGCAGCTGGCCCAGGCGCTGTCGCTGCCGGTGGACGAGCTCACCGCCAAGCTGACCCAGAAGGCCGACAAGGAATTCATGTACCTGCGCCGCCGGATGAATCCGGACGTGGCCGAGCAGGTGGTGGCACTGAAGATCCCGGGCGTATTCTCGCAGCGCGAGTTCCGTCGCTATTACCCGCAGGGTGAGGCGATGGCGCACGTGCTGGGTTTCACCAACATCGATGACCGCGGCCAGGAAGGCCTGGAGCTGGCCTTCGACGAATGGCTGCGCGGCAAGCCTGGCGCCAAGCGCGTGATCCGCGACCGCAAGGGCGCGATCGTGGAGAGCATCGATCTGGTGCGTCCGGCCGAGCCGGGCAAGGACCTGACACTGAGCATCGATCGCCGCATCCAGTTCCTGGCGATGCGTGAGCTGCGCAACGCAGTCACCGCCAACAAGGCGGCGGGCGGCTCGATCGTGATCATGGACGTGGCCACCGGAGAAGTGATGGCCATGGCCAACCTGCCGACCTACAACCCCAATTCGGTCAGTGGCGCCACCCCGGATACGCGCCGCAACCGCGCCGTCACCGATCTGGTCGAGCCCGGTTCGACGATGAAGCCGCTGACCATTGCCACCGCGTTGCAGAACCATGTGGTGACGCCGGACACGGTCATCGACACCAACCCGGGCTACATGTCGCTGGGCCGTTACACCATCCGCGACGTGCCGCGTAACAACGGCGTGCTCAACGTTACTGGCGTGATCACCCGCAGTTCCAATATCGGTGCGGCCAAGATCGTGGCGCGCATCCCGGACCAGACCTTCTACGATTCAGTACGTGGCTTCGGCTACGGCGTTGCCCCGAACAGCGGCTTCCCCGGTGAATCGTCCGGCGTGGTCGCACGCCCGGGCAGCCCGAGCTGGTACGGCACCACCAAGACCACCATGTCCTACGGCTACGGCCTGTCGGTAACGCCGTTGCAGATCGCCCAGGCGTACTCGGCGCTGGCCAATGGTGGGCAGGTGATCCAGCCGACCTTCGTCAAGGGGCAGCGCAACGAGGCGCGCCAGGTCATCGACCCGGAAGTGGCGCATGAAGTGGTGCGCATGATGGAAACCGTGGTTACCCAGGGCGGCGCCAAGCAGGCGGCCATCCTGGGCTATCACGTGGCCGGCAAGACCGGTACCGCGCGCAAGAACGGCCCCAATGGTTATGAGCGTGGCCACTACAACCTGCTGTTTGCCGGCGTGGTGCCGGCCACGGCGCCGCGCTATGCCGCGGTGGTCGTGGTCAACGACCCGCAGGGCTCGCTGCAGTACGGTGGCCTGGTCTCGGCGCCGGTGTTCCATCACGTGATGGAAGGCACGCTGCGCCTGATGGACGTGCCGCCGGATGACATCCAGTCCTGGTTGGCGGCACAGGCCGCAGGCAAGGTGGGCGGCCGCCCGATCAGCAACCCTGCGGTGCTGCCGGTTCCCCAGGATACGGTGGAGCCCAATGCCGCCGCCGAATTTGATGCTGCACTGCCGACGGTGGCCGCACCCGCGCCCGCCGCAACGGGGGTGCGCCAGTGAGTCGTACGATGAAGTTGTCGCAGTTGCTGCCGGATCTGGCCCTGGCCAACGACCCGCAGATCAAGGGACTGGTACTGGACTCGCGCCATGTGCGCGCCGGTGATGCGTTTGTGGCCATCGCTGGCTTTGGCGCGCATGGTCTTGGGTTTGTTGAGCAGGCCAAGGCTGCCGGCGCGGCCGCAATCCTGTTTGATCCGCCGGCTCCGGCGGAGCTGCCGGCACCGGTCGATGCCATCGCCGTGCCCGGCCTGCGTTCGCGCATGGGCGCGATGGCCGACCAGTTCCACGGCCAGCCCTCGCGGGCGATGACCATGGTTGGCGTCACCGGCACCAACGGCAAGACCTCGACCGTGCAGTTGCTTGGTCAGGCCTGGCATCTGCTGGGCACGCCCAGTGGCTCGATCGGCACGCTGGGTGTTGGCCTGTACGGCAATGTGGTGCCGACCGGCTTCACCACGCCGCTGGTGCTGCAGATGCATGAAGTGCTGGCCCAGCTGCGTGATGGCGGTGCCAAGGCAGTGGCGATGGAAGTCAGCTCGCACGCCCTGGACCAGGGCCGCGTCGACGCCGTGCATTATGACGTGGCGGTGTTCACCAACCTCACCCGCGACCATCTCGACTACCACGGCGACATGCAGGCCTATGGCGCAGCCAAGGCCAAGCTGTTCCACCGTCCGAGCCTGAAGGCTGCGGCAATCAATCTGGACGACGCCTTCGGCCGTGAACTGATCACCACGCTGGCTGCCGATGTGCAGGCTATCGGGCTGAGCTCGACCGGTCAGGCCGGTGCCGCCATCCGCGCCGAGAATCTGGTGCTGGACGGGCAGGGGATCGGCTTTGACCTGGTCATTGGCGAAGAGCGTCACCCGCTGCGCTCGCCGCTGCTGGGCCGTTTCAACGTTGATAACCTCCTGGCCGTGGCCGGTGCGCTGCATGGTCTGGGCGAAACCAGCGCCAACATCGCCGAGGTGCTGGGCCAGCTGCAGCCGATCCGCGGCCGCATGAACCGCCTCGGCGGGCACGGTGAACCGACCGTGGTCATCGATTACGCCCACACACCCGACGCGCTGGAACAGGCGCTGCGCAGCCTGCACGGTCACCTGGATGGCCGCCTGCTGTGCGTGTTCGGTTGCGGTGGCGAGCGCGATACCGGCAAGCGTCCGCAGATGGCGGCAGTGGCAGAGGAATTGGCTGACGTGGTGTTCGTCACCGACGACAATCCGCGTGGCGAGGATGGCGATGTGATCGTCGCCGACATCATGGCCGGCTTCGTGTCGCCTGCGCAGGTGAACGTGGTGCGTGATCGCGCCCGCGCCATCGACGCTGCGGTGGCACGGGCGGGTGCCGGCGACATCGTATTGATCGCCGGCAAGGGCCACGAGCCCTACCAGGAGATTGCAGGTATCAAACATCCTTTCGATGACACCGATGTGGCCTCGCGCGCGCTGCAAGCGCGTGCGGCAAAGCTGGAGGTGGCTCAATGAAGCGCACTCCGCTTTCGCTGATCGCGCATTGGGCCGGTGGTGAGATCCACGGCGACGACGCCAGCATCGATGCGGTCAGCAATGACACGCGCACGCTGGCCGCGGGCAGCCTGTACATCGCCCTGCGCGGTGAACGCTTCGATGGCCACGACTTTGCAGCCAACGCGGTTGAGCAGGGTGCCAGCGCCTTGCTGGTGGATCGCCTGTTGCCCCTGGACGTGCCGCAGGTTGTGGTCCCCAATACCGAACTGGCGCTGGCGAAGATTGCAGCAGCAATGCAGCAGCAGCGCGCTACCCGCGTGTTCGCCATTACCGGCAGCAACGGCAAGACCAGCGTCAAGAACCTGCTGTTGGCGGTGATGCAGCACGCGGCCGCGGTACTGGGCCAGCATGTCCACGCCACGCCGGGCAATCGCAACAACGAGATCGGCCTGCCGCTGGCGGTGATCGATGCGCCGGAAGACGCCGACTACGCCATCTACGAGATGGGTACCGGCAAGCCGGGCGATATCGCCTACCTGACCGCCATCGCCGCGCCGGACGTGTCCATCGTCAACAACGTCGCCCCGGCACATCTGGAACGCATGGGTAGCCTGCTGGAGATCGCCAACACCAAGGCAGCCGTCTACGACGACCTGCGCGATGGCGGTGTTGCGGTGGTCAATGCCGACGATGCGTTCTCGCCGTATTTCGCGGTGCGCGCTGGCGCGCATCAGGTGATCCGCTTCGGCCTGGAAGTCAGCGCCGACGTTACCGCCACCAATATCGTGCTGGACGAGGCAGCAGCGCGCTTCCAGCTGCGCACGCCGCACGGCAATGCCGACGTGATGCTGCAGTTGCCGGGCCGCCATAACGTACTCAACGCATTGGCTGCTGCCTCGATGGCGCTGGCGGCAGGTATTGCACTGCCGTTGGTGGCCGAAGGCCTGGCGCGGGCGCGTCCGGTTGCTGGTCGGCAGGTGGCACACGTGCTGGACAGCGGCGCGGTGCTGGTCGATGACAGTTACAACGCCAACCCGGGTTCACTGGCAGCGGCGATCACCGCGCTGGCCGCTGGCAAGGGCGAGGGTTGGCTGGTGCTGGGTGACATGCGTGAGCTGGGCCCGGAGGCGCAGGCACTGCACGCGCAGGCCGGCCAGCGCGCCCGCGAAGCCGGCCTCAAGCGCCTGTACACGCTGGGCCCGCTGAGTGCAGCGGCTTCGGCAGCGTTCGGCGAAGGCGGCCGTCATTTCGACTCCCATGCCGCGCTGGCCGCCGTGCTGCAAACCGAACTTCATGCTGGCGTGCGTTGCCTGGTCAAGGGCTCGCGCGGCAGCGCCATGGACAAGATCGTAAACGCGCTGTTGCAGCGCGGAGAGGAAAGTACACATGTTGCTTGAGTTGGCCCGTTGGCTGCAGCAGTTGGACGGCCTGTTCCGGTTGTTCAACTACATCACCTTCCGCGGCATCCTCGCTGCGCTGACGGCGCTGTCGTTGTCGTTGTGGTTGGGGCCGATGGCGATCCGCCGCCTGGCCCAGCTCAAGGGTGGCCAGCCGATCCGCAAGGATGGCCCGCAGTCGCATTTCTCCAAGGCCGGTACGCCAACCATGGGCGGTGGCTTGATCCTGACCACGGTGCTGGTTTCGGTGCTGCTGTGGGGTGACCTGCGCAACCGCTACGTCTGGCTGGTGCTGGTGGTGATGCTGTGCTTCGGCGCCATTGGTTGGTACGACGACTGGATCAAGATTGCCAAGCGTGACCCCAACGGCCTGAAGTCGCGCTGGAAGTACCTGCTGCAGTCGATCTTCGGCCTGGCTGCCGGCCTGTTCCTGTACAAGACCGCGACGGTGCCGGCCGAGTTGACCTTCTACATCCCGATGTTCAAGTCGATCGCGCTGCCGCTGGCCGGCATCAGCTTCGTCGCCATCGCCTATTTCTGGATCGTCGGTTTCTCCAACGCGGTCAACCTGACCGATGGCCTGGATGGGCTGGCGATCATGCCTACCGTGCTGGTGGCCTGCGCGCTGGGTGTGTTCGCCTATGCCTCGGGCAACGCGGTGTTCTCCAGCTACCTGCAGATCCCGCAGATCCCGGGCGCAGGTGAGCTGGTCATCATCTGCGCGGCCATCGCTGGCGCGGGGTTGGGCTTCCTGTGGTTCAACACCTACCCGGCCATGGTGTTCATGGGCGATGTCGGCGCGCTGGCGCTGGGTGCGGTGCTGGGCACCATCGCGGTGATCGTGCGCCAGGAACTGGTGCTGGTGATCATGGGTGGCGTGTTCGTGATTGAAACCCTGTCGGTGATGATCCAGGTGGCTTCGTTCAAGCTCACCGGCAAGCGCGTGTTCCGCATGGCACCGATCCATCACCACTTCGAGCTGAAGGGCTGGCCGGAGCCGCGCGTGATCGTGCGCTTCTGGATCATCTCGGTGGTGCTGGTGTTGATCGGTCTGGCTACCCTCAAGGTGCGCTGATGGACGATTACTCGCGTCAGGCAACCCGGCTTGAAGCCATTGGCGGCAGCTACGACAAGTGGCTGCTGGGCGCCGCCGTGGCGCTGGCTTCGCTTGGGATCGTGATGGTGGCTTCCAGCTCCATCGCGCTGACGCAGAGTCCGTTCTATTACCTCACCCGCCACCTGATCTTCATCGCCATCGGCGTGGTGCTGGCGGGCGTGGCCATGCGCGTGGAGCTGAAGGAGATCGAGAAGTACAACCAGCTGCTGCTGCTGGGCTGCTTCGCACTGCTGATCGTGGTGTTCATCCCCGGCCTGGGCAGCAGCGTCAACGGTGCGCAGCGCTGGATCAACCTGGGCTTCTCCAAGTTCCAGACCGTGGAAGCGGTCAAGGTGCTGTACATCGTGTGGCTGTCCAGCTACCTGGTGCGTTTCCGTGACGAGGTCAACGCCACCTGGCAGGCCATGCTCAAGCCGGTTGGCGTGGTTGGCGTGCTGGTTGTGCTGCTGCTGATGCAGCCTGATTTCGGCTCGTCGATGCTGCTGCTGGGCATCACCACCTGCATGCTGGTGCTCGGTGGTGCGCAGATCAAGCGCATCATCCTGCCGGTGCTGTTGCTGCTGCCGGGGCTGGTCGCGCTGGTGATCTTCGAGCCCTACCGCATGCGTCGCGTCACCTCCTTCATGGACCCGTGGCAGGACCAGCTCGGTTCCGGCTACCAGTTGTCCAACGCGCTGATGGCCATCGGCCGCGGCGAATGGAGCGGGGTGGGCCTGGGTGCTTCGATCCAGAAGCTCAACTACCTGCCCGAGTCACATACCGACTTCATCTTCTCGGTGATCGCCGAGGAACTGGGCTTCGTGGGCGTCTGCGGCATCATCGGCCTGTACGCGCTGCTGGTCGGCCGTGCCTTCTGGCTGGGCATGCGCTGCATCGAGATGCGCCGCCATTTTGCCGGTTACATCGCCTTCGGCATCGCGCTTTGGATCAGCCTGCAGACCTTCGTCTCCATCGGCGTCAACCTGGGCATGCTGCCGACCAAGGGCCTGACCCTGCCGTTGATCTCCTCGGGCGGTTCCAGCGTGATGATGACGTGCGTGGCGATGGGCCTGCTGCTGCGCGTGTCCTACGAATACAACCGCGCCGTGCGCCGCCAGGAAGTGCGCGAGGACATCGATGTGGCCGATGCGCCGCTGGCTGACAGCGATAGCGCCGAGCCGGTGGAAGCAACCACCGCCACGGCGATCGCCGCGGCGATGCAGAACAGCGCCGCACGTGGCACCAGCCGCATGCAGCAGCGGGTCGAGCCGACCTTCGGGAGGATTGCCTGATGGCCGGCCCGAACGCCCAGCAGGACCTGCGCCCGGTGATGATCATGGCCGGTGGCACCGGTGGTCACATCTTCCCGGGCCTGGCCGTGGCCAAGGTGCTGCGCGCGCGCGGCATCCCGGTCACCTGGCTCGGTTCCGACGGTGGGATGGAAACCCGCCTGGTGCCGCAACACGACATCCACGTTGACACGCTGGCCATCTCCGGCCTGCGCGGCAAAGGCAAGCTGGCCCTGCTGGGCGCACCGGTACGTGTGCTGCGCGCCATCCGCAGCGCCGGTTATGTACTGCGTGATCGCCAGCCGCGTGCAGTGGTGGCCTTCGGTGGCTTTGCCTCCGGCCCGGGCGGCATGGCCGCGCGCCTGCACGGCCTGCCGCTGCTGGTGCATGAGCAGAACCGCGCCCCGGGCATGACCAACCGCATCCTGTCGCGCTTCGCACGCCGTCTGCTGACCGGCTTCCCGGGCAGCTTTGCCGGTGGCAGGGAAGAAGTGGTGGGCAACCCGGTGCGTGCAGAGATCGCCGCATTGCCGCCGCCGGAACAGCGTCTGGCTGGCCGCAGTGGTCCGATGCGGGTACTGGTGCTGGGCGGCAGCCAAGGCGCGCGCGCACTGAACAACGCCATGCCCAAGGCGCTGGCTGCGCTGGCCGGCAACGTTGCCATCGAGGTCTGGCACCAGTGCGGCGAGAAGCTGCACGCAGAAGCCCTGCAGGCCTACCGCGATGCAGGCGTGGAAGGGCGCGTGGACATGTTCATCAAGGACATGGCCGCGGCTTATGCCTGGGCCGATCTGGTGGTATGCCGGTCCGGTGCCTCCACCCTGGCTGAACTGTGTGCGGTGGGTATCGGCAGCGTGCTGGTGCCGTTTGCCGCCGCGGTCGATGACCACCAGACCCGCAATGCCGAATACCTGGTCGAACGCGGTGCCGCCGAACTGCTCAAGCAGGACGACGCGCTGGCGACCAACCTGGAAGGCGTGCTGCGCACGCTGGCAAACACTCCCGGCCACCGCATGCAGATGGCGCAAGCCGCGCGTGGGTTGGCCAAGGTCGATGCGGCCGAACGCATCGCAGACATCATTCTGGAAGAAGCCGGGATTCGGGATTCGGGATTCGGGGGCGATGACACGCCCCGGGGTAACGGTTCGGGTCCTGGAGAAAAGAAAAAGCAGGAACAGATGCAGAACGACCACGGCTCACAGAAAGCGGAACGCGAGCAGCTATCGGCTGTTGCCAATCCCGAATCCCGATTTACCAATCCCAGCATCACAGGACCCGAACAATGATCCGCCGCCTCCATGACACCACGGATCTGGTCCGCGCCTTCCCGCGCGTGCACTTCGTCGGCATCGGCGGCACCGGCATGAGCGGCATTGCCGAAGTCATGCTGACCCTGGGCTATGAAGTTTCCGGCTCGGACAATGCCGACAATGCTGCCACCCGCCGCTTGAGCCGTCTGGGTGCACGGGTGATGCGTGGCCACTCCGCGGCGAACGTGCTGGGCACCGACTGCATCGTGGTCTCCAGCGCCATCCGTGAGGACAACCCCGAGCTGATGGAAGCCCGCAGCCAGCGCATTCCGATCATGCCGCGCGCGGCGATGCTGGCCGAACTGATGCGTTTCCGTCGCGGTATCGCCGTCGCAGGTACCCACGGCAAGACCACCACCACCTCGCTGACCGCAGCCATCCTGAGCGAAGGCAAGCTGGACCCGACCTTCGTGATCGGTGGGCAGTTGCTGGCGGCCGGTGCCAACGCCAAGCTGGGCGGTGGCCAGTGGCTGGTGGCCGAGGCCGACGAAAGCGATGGCAGCTTCCTGCGCCTGAACCCGCTGGTCGCGGTGATCACCAATATCGATGCCGACCATCTGGAGAACTACGGCAACGACTTCGCCCGCGTGCAGGCCGCCTTTGCCGAGTTCCTGCAGCGCCTGCCGTTCTATGGCCTGGCGGTGCTGTGCATCGATGATCCGGAGGTGGCTGCGCTGGCCGCCAAGACCCCGCGCCACGTGATGAGTTACGGCCTGAGCAGCAATGCCGACGTGCGCGCCGAGGACGTGGTGCAGGACGGCCCGCGCATGCGCTTCACCCTGCGCCTGCCCGAAGGCAGCAGCGTGCCGGTGACGCTGGCCCTGCCGGGCAAGCACAACGTGCTCAATGCGCTGGCCGCTGCCGCTGTGGCCTGGCAGCTGGGCGTGGCGCCGGAAACCATTGCCGCCGCGCTGGAAAAGTTCGAGGGCGTCGGCCGTCGCTTCAACGACCTGGGCGAAGTGACCACCCACAAGGGTGCCAAGGTGCGCGTGATCGACGACTACGGCCATCACCCGCGCGAGCTGGACGCGGTGTTTGCCGCTGCCCGTGGCGGCTGGCCGGACAAGCGCCTGGTGGTGGCCTTCCAGCCGCACCGTTACAGCCGTACCCGCGATCAGTTCGATGCCTTTGCCGCCGTGTTGTCGGAAGTGGACGCACTGGTGCTGAGCGAGGTTTACCCGGCTGGCGAAGCGCCGATCCCCGGTGCCGATTCCAAGTCGCTGGCACGTGCCATCCGTGCGCGCGGCCGCAGCGAGCCGGTGGTGGTTGGCCATGCCAGCGACCTGAGCTCGGTGCTGCCGGACGTACTGCAGGACGGCGACCTGCTGTTGATGATGGGTGCCGGTGACATCGGTGCCGTTGCCCAGCACGTGGCAACCGAAGGCTTCAAGGAGGCCAAGGGCGAATGATGCAGACCGCGCTGCCGATGCGCCGTGACCACGCTGCCGCGATGCGGTTGGCCTTGGTCCCGCGTGCCTGCACCGCGGGGGAGGGCGCGCGATGAACGCGATCCTGCGCATGCTCGCCTGGTTGCTGGCCATCGCCCTGGTGGCGTTGCCGGTGGTGGCGGTGCTCAACGGCTGGGTGCTCACCGAGCGCTGGCCGCTGGCCAAGCTGCGCGTGCACGGCGAGTTCAAGCGTGTGCCGGCCGAGCAGCTGCAGAAGACCCTGCTGCCATATGCACGCTCGGGCTATTTCGCGGTCGAGCTGCAGGATGCGCAATCGGCAGTGGAAAAACTGCCGTGGGTGGAGAGCGCACAGGTGCGCAAGCAGTGGCCGGACGTGCTGGAAGTGACCATTGTCGAGCACAAGCCGTTCGCGCGGTGGGGCAAGGATCGCCTGCTGTCCGAGCAGGGCCGCCTGTTCGCGGTACCGCAGGGCCTGGAGCATGCGCCGCTGCCCGAGCTGGACGGCCCGGATGCGATGACCCAGGAAGTGGTCGAGCTCTACAACGATTCGCGTGCACTGTTCGCGCCGGCCGGCGTGGACGTGCACAAGGTGGTGATGGATGCACGCGGCAGCTGGTCGCTGGCGCTGGACAACGGTACCGAGGTCATCGTCGGCCGCAGTGACGCCCGTTCGCGCCTTGGCCGCTTCGTGCGCGTGCTGCCGCAGCTGACCCGCACCCAGGTGCCGATCGTGCGCGCCGACCTTCGCTATACCAATGGTTTCACGCTGAGCTGGGGAACCCCGCCGCCGGCAACAAAGCAGACGCAGGACAGGACATGAATCGCAAGGGTGATAAATCGCTGATCGTCGGCCTCGATATCGGCACCTCCAAGGTGGTGGCGCTGGTGGGCGAGTATTCGCCGGGCAGCCCGATCGAAGTCATCGGCATCGGTTCGCACGAGTCGCGCGGTCTCAAGCGCGGCGTAGTGGTGGATATCGAATCCACCGTGCAATCGATCCAGCGCGCGATCGAGGAAGCCGAGCTGATGGCCGGCTGCGAGATCCGCTCGGTCTACGCCTCGATCTCCGGCAACCACGTGCAGTGCCGCAATTCGCAGGGCATTACCCCGATCCGCGAAGGCGAAGTGAGCTGGGGCGACCTGGACCGTGTGCTGGAAGCGGCCAAGGCCGTGGCCATCCCCGCCGACCAGAAGATCCTGCATGCGATCCCGCGCGAGTACGTGCTGGACGATTCGCAGGAAGGCATCCGCAACCCGGTCGGCATGACCGGCGTGCGCCTGGAGATCCACGCCCACCTGGTGGTGTGCGCGCAGTCGGCCGCCGCCAACATCAGCAAGTGCGTGCAGCGCTGCGGCCTGCAGGTGGATGACCTGGTGCTGTCCTCGCTGGCTTCCAGCGTGGCGGTGCTGACCGCCGACGAGCGCGAACTGGGCGTGGTGATGGTCGACATTGGTGCCGGTACCACCGACATCGCGGTGTTCATCCAGGGCGCGATCTGCCACACCGCATCGCTGCCGATCGCCGGTGATCACGTCACCAACGACATCGCCCACATGCTGCGCACACCGACCCCGGAAGCAGAGCAGATCAAGGTGCGCTATGCCTGCGCGCTGGCGCAGCTGGCAACCGCCGAGGAAAGCATCCAGGTGCCTTCGGTTGGCGACCGTCCGCCGCGCCGCATGCCGCGCCATTCGCTGGCGCAGGCAGTGCAGGGCCGTTACGAGGAAATCTTCGAGATGGTGCAGGCCGAACTGCGCCGCTCCGGCTTCGAGGAAATGGTGCGTGCCGGCGTAGTGCTGACCGGTGGCGCCTCGAAGATGGAAGGCGTGGTCGAACTGGCCGAGGAAATGCTGCAGATGCCGGTGCGTGTGGGCATTCCGCAGCACGTCACCGGCCTGGGCGAGGTGGTTGGCAACCCGGTGCACGCCACCGGCGTGGGCCTGCTGCTGATGGGCAGCCAGATCGAGCACCCACGGCGTCCATCGCTGCCCACCGGGCGCGCCGGCAGCATGTTCAACAAATTGAAGAATTGGTTCCGCGGCGAGTTCTGAGCGGGGCCGGTAGCAGGGCAGTGAGGCAGTCAGAAGGCAAGCAGTAAGGCAAGACGAAGTGCAGTAACGCAGTCATTGAAGCAAGCAACAACCACCGCCCAGGGGTCGCCCTGGCGGCAAACCTAAAACAATTCGCCGGTGCGGGCGGGTGCAGCAGGAGAAGGATTCTTCCCAACGCTCGACCCAATCACGGCAATAGAGAGGACATGGACATGGCGCATTTCGAACTGATTGAAAAGATGGCACCGAACGCGGTGATCAAGGTCGTTGGCGTGGGTGGCGGCGGCGGCAACGCCGTGGCACACATGGTCAACAGCAGCGTGGATGGCGTGGAATTCATCACCGCCAACACCGACTCGCAGGCCATCAAGAATTGTGGCGCCAAGCTGCAGCTGCAGCTGGGCACCAATGTGACCAAGGGCCTGGGCGCAGGCGCCAACCCGGAAGTCGGCCGCCAGGCCGCACTGGAAGACCGTGAGCGCATCATGGACGCCCTGCAGGGTGCGGATATGGTGTTCATCACCGCCGGCATGGGCGGTGGCACCGGTACCGGCGCAGCGCCGGTGGTGGCACAGCTGGCCAAGGAAATGGGCATCCTGACCGTGGCCGTGGTCACCAAGCCGTTCCCGTTCGAAGGCCGTCGCCGCATGCAGGTGGCGCTGAAGGGCATCGAGGAGCTGAGCCAGCACGTCGATTCGCTGATCACCATCCCGAACGAAAAGCTGATCACCGTGCTCGGCCGCAACGCCACCATGGTGCAGGCCTTCCGTGCTGCCAATGACGTGCTGCAGGGCGCCGTGCAGGGTATCGCCGACCTGATCGTGCGCCCGGGCCTGATCAACGTCGACTTCGCCGACGTGCGTACCGTGATGTCGGAGATGGGCCTGGCCATGATGGGCACCGGCACCGCCCGTGGTGATGACCGCGCCCAGGCCGCCGCCGAAGCCGCCATCCAGAATCCGCTGCTGGACGACGTGAACCTGGCCGGTGCCAACGGCATCCTGGTCAACATCACCGCCGGCCCAGACTTCACCATGAGCGAGTTCGACGAGATCGGCCGCACCATCGAAGGCTTCTCCTCCGAGGACGCCACCGTGGTGGTCGGTACCGTGCTGGATCCGGACATGCAGGACGAAGTGCGCGTGACCGTGGTGGCCACCGGCCTGAACCGTGCGGTCGCCAAGAACGCCCAGCGCCCGGGCGAACGCGCACCGATCAAGCTGGTCCGCAACGCCACCACCGGCCAGGCCGAGTTCGGCGAGTACGAAAGCCCGGCCGATGCCGTGGCCAAGGCTGCCGGCAACAGCATGGGCATGGGCCTGCGTCGTCCCAGCGTCGACACCGCAGCCGCCTCGGCCGGCTCGGCGTCGACCTCGACGGCCGCTGCCGCCGAACTGCCCAGCGACTACCTGGACATCCCGGCGTTCCTACGCCGCCAGGCGGACTGACGGCAACGCCCGCAGGGGTCGCTGGCAAGGCCCCGCGTTGACCGGCAACGGCGGCGCGGGCCAGCTGGGTCGTCCCTGCAGGGCAGGCAACACAACGTCAGGGCTGTCCACCCTGACGGGCAGTACCCATGTCCTTTGTCGCCGGGCCAGGATCGGCCCGGCGGCATTTTCCGCCTGAACAAGGGCAGGGGCCTGATCCGCAGGCCCAAGGCGGCGTGTGAACGCGTGTTATTCTTGTTTGTCTCTGGCCGCGCATGCGCGGCTTCTCCGGTTTGAAGCCCATGATCCAGCAACGCACCCTCAAGAACACGATCCGCGCCACCGGTGTCGGCCTGCACAGTGGTGACAAGGTCTACATGACCCTGCGCCCTGCGCCGGTGAACCATGGCATCGTGTTCCGGCGCGTGGACCTGGACCCGGTGGTGGAAGTACCGGCCAAGGCCGACCTGGTCACCGAGGTGACCCTGTGTACCGGGCTGACCTGCGAAGGCGCCAAGATCCAGACCGTCGAGCACCTGATGTCGGCGCTGGCCGGCCTGGGTGTGGACAATGCCATCGTCGAGCTGTCCTCGGCCGAGTTGCCGATCATGGATGGCTCCTCCGGCCCGTTCGTGTTCCTGCTGCAGTCGGCGGGCATCGTCGAGCAGGATGCCGCCAAGCGCTTCCTGCGCGTGCTCAAGACGGTGGAAGTGCGTGACGGCGACAAGATCGCCCGTTTCGATCCGTATGAGGGTTACAAGCTGGGCTTCACCATCCAGTTCGACCACCCGATGATCCCGGCCAAGCAGTCACGGGCCGAGATCGAGTTCTCCACTGCGGCCTACATCAAGGAAATCTCCCGCGCGCGCACCTTCGGCTTCATGCGCGACCTGGAATACATGCGCGAGCGCAACCTTGGCCTGGGCGGTTCGATGGACAACGCCATCGTGCTGGACGAATTCCGCGTGCTGAACGATGACGGCCTGCGTTACGCCGACGAGTTCGTGCGCCACAAGATCCTCGACGCCATCGGCGATCTGTACCTGGCCGGCGGCCAGGTGCTGGGGGCCTATGAAGGTTTCAAGTCCGGCCATGCGCTCAACAACAAGCTGGTGCGTGCCCTGCTGGCCGACCAGACGGCCTGGGAATGGGCCAGTTATGACTCGCCGGTGGCAGCGGACCCGGTGATCTACGGCGTCCCGGCCCACGCCTGAGCCAAACCCCAAGTTGCTCGTAAGAGAACTGCCTGCCAGATGCGGCGGTCTGAGCCTGCGTGATCAAACTGTGAACCCAATGCGGGTTCAAGTCTGAATTTAACCCAAAATTAACAAAAGACTAACTCCCCGGTCGCATTCCGCCGCTAGGATTCCTGCCGGCTTCCTGCTTTGGGTCTCCTTGCTGACTCGGCGGTGCCGGTGCCCACTGGGGGCACCGGTGGCCTCAGGATCGTGAGGGCTTCACATCCTCGAGGGCAGCCAGGGCGTCGCGCAGTCCCTTGTGCGTGACGTCCGATACTGCGGAGCTGCGCTGGTCATTACGCACTGGGGAGTGCGGGGGCGCGGTCGCAGTCTTGACGGTCACCCGGGTGGCCTTCAGCCCGATGGATCGGGCCGCGTCGATCAGCTGGCTTTCGGCAAGCCTTACCTTGGCATGCCACACCGGCGATTCGACGAGAAAAACGAGGTGTTCGCCGTCCACATTGGCCAGCCGGCAACGGTTTGCCAGCGCCGGCGGCAAATGGGGGCGCAATTGCCGGTCCATCGCATCGAGCCACAGGGCACGGCGCAACGGGTTTCCTGCTTTGTCCGCCATCACCGCTTCCAGCGCCTGCCTTGGCGCGGAGCGGGAACGAACGCTGGATTTCGGCTCAGACATAAGAATTCTTCAATGACATTCAAAAAGATCGTAATCAAAACGCGTGAACAGAAGGCCAAGACGCCGCTCGCACGCGTTCAGATGTATTTCGAGGATCGTCCTCGTGCATTGCTGGGTAGCGTACTGGGGCTGGGCTGTCTGATGGGCGTGGCGTTGAGCCTGGCCATCGGCATGGTCGGCGATTCGGCCTTGCAGGCCAAGGTGGATCATCAGGAACAGGAACTGGCCAAGGTGCGCGCCGACGCGCAGACCCAGGTCAACGCGCTGTCCGCCCGCCTCGGCGAACTGCAGGCACAGGCCACCCGGCTCAATGCCCTGGGCGAGCGCCTGACCCAGATGGGCAAGCTGCAGGATGGCGAGTTCGATTTCCAGGAAACCCCGGGTATGGGTGAAGGCGAGCCGGGCCCGACCCAGGACATCCCGGTCAGCGCGGTCAACGCCGACTTACAGGTGCTGGAGCAGCGCTTTGCTGCTTCAGGCCGCCAGCTGTCGGTGCTCGAATCGCTGCTGTTCGATCATCAGCTTGAACAGAACGCCGTGCCCTCGCGCATGCCGATCCGCAACACCTACGTCACCTCCGGTTTCGGCGGCCGCGCTGACCCGTTCGGCCGCGGTGCCGGCAACCACAAGGGCATGGACTTCCATGCCCGCGTCGGTGATCCGGTGCTGGCCGTGGCCGATGGCGTGGTCAGCTTCTCCGGCGTGAAAGGGGGTTACGGCAACGTCGTCGAGATCGACCATGGCAACGGCTACAAGACCCTGTATGCACACAATTCGCGCCTGACGGTGCGTGAAGGCGGCTTGGTCCGTGCCGGCCAGGAAGTGGCCAAGGCCGGCTCCACCGGCCGCTCCACCGGTGCCCACGTGCACTTCGAGGTCTGGCAGAACGGCGTGGTGATGAATCCGCGCAAGTTCCTCGGCGAGGGTGGTAACACCCCGGTCGGCCGGGTGAGCCGCGGCTGAGCGGGAACGCTTGCGGGGCGGGCTTGACCCCGCAGGCAGGTCAGTCCAGGCTGACTTGTTGACGGGCGCTTGAAACCCAAGCGTCCGCCCCAAGCTACAATAGGCGTTGCCATCGACAGGGCGCATTGCGCCCTGTTTCGTTTGCGACCGGTGAACCCAGGGGGTGAGCCAGGCCGCACGGCATTTCATTCAAACCGGTTCCTTCAATGATCAACAGCCTGCTTACCCGCGTTTTTGGCAGCCGCAATGAGCGCCAGCTGCGCCAGCTCAACCGTATCGTCGCCAAGATCAATGCCTTGGAACCGGAGATGCAGCAGCTCTCCGATGACCAGCTGAAGGCCAAGACCCCCGAATTCCGCGAGCGCATCGCCAAGGGCGAGGCCCTGGACAAGGTGCTGCCGGAAGCCTTTGCGGTCTGCCGCGAAGCCTCCAAGCGCGTGCTGGGCATGCGCCATTACGACGTGCAGCTGATCGGCGGCATGGTCCTGCACCTGGGCAAGATCGCCGAAATGCGCACCGGTGAAGGCAAGACCCTGGTGGCTACGCTGCCGGTCTACCTCAACGCGCTGGAAGGCAAGGGCGTGCACGTGGTCACGGTCAATGACTACCTGGCCCGCCGCGACTCGGCGCAGATGGGCAAGCTGTACAACTGGCTGGGCCTGAGCGTTGGCGTGGTCTACCCGGGCATGCCGCACAGCGACAAGCGCGAGGCCTACGGCAGCGACATCACCTACGGCACCAACAACGAATTCGGTTTCGACTACCTGCGCGATAACATGGCGCTGACCAAGGCTGATCGCTACCAGCGCGGCCTGCACTACGCCATCGTCGACGAAGTCGACTCCATCCTGATCGACGAAGCGCGTACCCCGCTGATCATTTCCGGCCCGGCCGATGATTCCCCGGAGCTGTACATCCGCGTCAACCGCGTGGTGCCGGGCCTGATCAAGCAGGAAACCGAGGAAGGCGAGGGCGACTACTGGGTCGACGAAAAGGGCAAGCAGGTGTTCCTGTCCGAAGCGGGCATGGAGCACGCCGAAGAGCTGCTGCGCGAAGCCGGCATCATCGGCGCGGACAACGACAACGGCCTGTACGCCGCGCAGAACCTGACCGTGGTCCACCACCTCAACGCCGCCCTGCGCGCGCATGCCATCTACCAGCGTGACGTGGACTACATCGTGCGCGATGGCGAAGTGGTCATCGTCGACGAATTCACCGGCCGTACCCTGGCCGGCCGCCGCTGGTCCGACGGCCTGCACCAGGCGGTGGAAGCGAAGGAAGGCGTGCCGGTACAGCGTGAGAACCAGACGCTGGCCAGCATCACTTTCCAGAACCTGTTCCGCATGTACAAGAAGCTGTCCGGCATGACCGGTACGGCCGATACCGAAGCGTTCGAATTCCAGAGCATCTACGGCCTGGAAGTGCTGGTCATCCCGACCAACAAGCCGACCGTGCGCAAGGACTACCCGGACCAGGTGTTCCTCAACCGCAAGGGCAAGTTCAACGCGGTGCTGGCGGACATCGAGGAATGCGCCAAGCGCGGCCAGCCGGTGCTGGTGGGTACCACTTCGATCGAAACCTCGGAAATGCTGTCCGAGCACCTGCGCAAGGCGGGCGTGAAGCACGAAGTGCTCAATGCCAAGCAGCATGACCGCGAAGCGACCATTGTTGCCAATGCCGGCCGCCCGGGTTCGGTCACCATCGCCACCAACATGGCCGGCCGTGGTACCGACATCGTGCTCGGCGGCTCGCTGGAAACCGAGCTGCATGAGCTGGGCGAGGACGCTACCGATGCGCAGAAGGCGGCCGTCAAGGCGGCCTGGCAGGAGCGCCACGACGCCGTCAAGGCGGCCGGCGGCCTGCACATCGTCGGCACCGAGCGCCACGAATCGCGTCGTATCGACAACCAGCTGCGTGGCCGTTCCGGCCGTCAGGGTGACCCGGGTTCGTCCCGCTTCTACCTGTCGCTGGAAGACAACCTGATGCGCATCTTCGCCTCTGACTGGGTGCAGAAGGCGATGCGCATGATGGGCATGAAGGAAGACGACGTCATCGAAGACCGCATGGTCAGCCGTCAGATCGAGAAGGCACAGCGCAAGGTGGAAGCGCACAACTTCGACATCCGCAAGAACCTGCTCGATTTCGACGACGTCAACAACGACCAGCGCAAGGTGATTTACGGCCAGCGCGACGAGCTGCTGGACGCCGAGTCGGTGAAGGAAAACATCGACGGTATCCGCGGCGACGTGATCTATGACCTGGTTGCCCGCTTCGTGCCGCCGAACTCGGTGGACGAGCAGTGGGACCTGCAGGGCCTGCAGGCCACGCTGGAAGGCGAGCTGGGCGTGCAGATGGACGTCGTTGGCCTGGTCAAGGCGCACGAGGAACTGGACGCCGAGGCCATCGCCAACAAGGTGGCCGAGCACATGGACGAGCATTTCGCGCAGAAGGAAGCCGCGGTTGGCGCCGAGACCATGCGCGCACTGGAAAAGCACGTGATGCTGACCGTGCTGGACCAGAGCTGGAAGGAGCATCTGGCCCGCATGGACTACCTGCGCCAGGGCATCTACCTGCGTGGTTATGCGCAGAAGCAGCCCAAGCAGGAGTACAAGAAGGAAGCCTTCGAGCTGTTCTCGGACATGCTGGAGAACGTCAAGCGCGAAGTGATCACCATGCTTTCGCGGGTCCGCGTGCGCAGCGAGGAAGAAGTGGCGGCGATGGAGCAGTTGGAGCGCCAGCAGGCCGAAGCCCGTTTGCAGATGTCGCAGTTCCAGCACCAGGACAACGGCGGCTACAGCGCTGACGAAGAGGCAGCGGACGTGCTCGACGAAGCCAACGCCCCCAAGGTCGGCCGCAACGACCCATGCCCCTGCGGCAGTGGCAAGAAGTACAAGCACTGCCACGGCCAGCTGAGCTGATCAGGAAAACCCCGCCCCGGCGGGGTTTTTCTTTGCTACCCGCAATGCCCGGCAGCATCCGGCAGGTGCATCCCAGCCAATCCAGGTAGTGCCGAGCCACGCTCGGCAGGGGCATCACAAGCAACCCAGGTAGCGCCGAGCCATGCTCGGCAGGGGCATCCCAGCCAATCCAGGTAGTGCCGAGCCATGCTCGGCAGGGGCATCACAAGCAATCCCGGTAGTGCCGAGCCAGGCTCGGCAGGCGCATCACAAGCAACCCAGGTAGTGCCGAGCCACGCTCGGCAGTGGCATCACAAGCAATCCCGGTAGTGCCGAGCCCTGCTCGACAGGGGGGCATCACAAGCAATCCCGGCAGTGCCGAGCCATGCTCGGCAGGGGGCACCATCGGCAAAGCCCCAGGCCGAGCATGGCTCGGCACTACCGCCCTTGTTCCGGAATCCGCGGCGCCAGGTTCAGCCGCCCCCAGCCCCCGCAACCGCTGCCCCGCAGGAAAGATTGCGTTGGTAGTGCGATTTTCGGCATTCTCGGGGCATGACATCTCCTTCACGCTCAATCCACGTAGTCGCCGCGGTCATCACCGACGCACGCGGCCGCATCCTGCTCAACCGCCGTACCGGCAACAGCGACATGGCCGGGCTGTGGGAGTTCCCCGGCGGCAAGCGCGAGCCCGGCGAGAGCTCCGAACAGGCGCTGGTGCGCGAGCTCCATGAAGAGCTGGGCATCGAGGCCGAGGTGGGCGAGTGGGTGATGGAAGTGCCGCAGCTGTATCCGGACAAGCGCCTGCGCCTGGAAGTGCGCATGGTGCGGCAATGGAAAGGCACCGCACGCGGCCGCGAAGGCCAGGCCATCACCTGGGTCAATGCCGACAAGCTCGGCCGTTATTCGATGCCGCCGGCGGATCTGCCGGTGGTGGCCGCCCTGCACCAGCCCGAATGCTATCTGGTGACGCCGGACGCCGGTGGCGGTGCCGAGGCCTGGTTGGCGGGGCTGGAGAGTGCCATCGATGGCGGCCTGCGCCGTGTGCAGCTGCGTACACCGGCCGAGGCGGATCGTGCCGAGCTGGCGCGCACAGCGGTGGCCCGTTTCGGCCGCCAGGCCGAGCTGCTGCTCAACCGCGACATCGAGCTTGCCCGCGAGCTGGGGGTGGGCGTCCATCTGGGCGGGGAGCAGCTGCTCCAGCTCGATGCACGCCCCTTGCCAGGGTCGCAGCTGGTGGCCGCGTCCTGCCACGACCTTGCGCAGCTGCAGGCAGCCCAGCGCTTGGGTTGCGATTTCGCGGTGCTGGGGCCGGTACAGGCCACGGCCAGCCATCCGGGTGCATTGGCGCTGGGCTGGGAAGGGTTTGAACAACTGCGCGAGCGGGTGTCGCTGCCGCTGTATGCGATTGGCGGGCTGGCGCCTGCCGACGTGGTCACCGCCCGCCGGCATGGCGCACTGGGCGTAGCGGCCATCCGCAGCCTGTGGCCGGCCCTGCAGCCGGCCTGAGCCCCGCCCCTACAGGCTTATCCAGAAGCAGTTGTACTGCCGGCGCAGGTGGAAAATGGTGCGCGTGGGCGTGTTGCTGCGTGGCAGCGTCTGTTCGAGGCGCAGTGCCACCGGCCGCCGTGGCGCATAGGGGGCTGGCGGGGCGGGCGCAGACTCGCTCGCCTCGCCAGTGCTTGCCGCGCCTGGTTCCACCGGTGTGCCATCGGTATAGGTGAAGGGCAGGGTGGGTTCGGGCTCGTAGGGTGGCGGCTCAGGGAATACCGGTGCAATGTCCAGCAACGGCCGCTGCACGATCTCGTCCAGCCGGTCCATGACGCGGGTGGCGGCGGCATTGGACAGACCCGTCCACAGGTAGATGCTGGACAACCGGTTGGGGTCACGGGCATCACTGGCGCTCTGGATCAGGCCCACCACTTCGCTCAAGCGGCGTGCGCAGCTGTCGCGGTACAGGCCGGCGCTGCCCGTCGCGCGCGGTGCCGGCAGCAGCCGTGCGCGCGCGCCCATGGTTTCACAGGGTTTGTCGCCGTACACCGTCTGCCCCTGGGCATTGGTGCAGCGGTTGATCTTCTGCGCCTGCGCCGCAGGGGCGAGCAGGGCGCTGCAGCACAGCAGTAGAACCAACACGATTCGCATCACACAAGGGTAGCGGTTGTCCGCGCACGCCGGATGTGACGAATGTAGGTGTTCAGCGGCGGCCCAGGCGCTGCAGCACGGCGTTGGTCGGCTTGGCCAGGTTGAGGGTGTAGAAGTGCAGCGAAGGCGCGCCGCCGTCGATCAGCCGTTCGCACAGCGACGCGACCACGTCGGCACCGAAACTGCGCACGGATTCGGCGTCGTCGCCGAAGGCCTGCATGCGTTTGCTGATCCAGCGCGGGATCTCGGCGCCGCACTGCTCGGAGAACCGCCGTAGTTGGCTGAAGTTGGAGATCGGCATCACCCCCGGGATGATCGGCACGTCCACGCCCAGCGCACGCACCGCATCGACGAAGTGGAAATAGGCGTCAGCGTTGTAGAAGTACTGGGTGATCGCAGCGTCGGCACCGGCATCGATCTTGGTCTTGAAGTGGCGCAGGTCGGCCAGCGCGTCATTGGCCTGCGGATGGGTTTCCGGATAGGCGCCGACTTCGATGCGGAAGGCGTCGCCGTGTTCGGCACGGATGAAGCTGATCAGTTCCGAGGCATAACGCAGGTCGCCGGGAAAGCCCATGCCCGAGGGCAGGTCGCCGCGCAGGGCGACGATGCGCTTGACGCCAATGGCGCGGTACAGCTTGAGCAGCTCGCGGATCTCCTCGCGGGTGCCGCCAACGCAGGACAGGTGGGGGGCCGCCTGCAGGCCGTGGTGCTGGTTGAGGTGGCGCACGGTTTCGGAGGTGTAGCTCAGCGTGGAGCCGCCGGCGCCGAAGGTGCAGGACACGTACTCGGGGGCATGGTCCTTGAGCTTTGCGGCAGTACGGTCCAGCTGGGCGCGCTGGTCGTCGGTCTTGGGCGGGTAGAACTCGAAGCTGAGAGCAGTCATGGGGCAGCCGTGCGGGGCGGATTGCCGGCCATTATATCTCTCCATCAAGATGGATATGCAATGGTTGCAGGCGTGACTGCGCGGCGCCGCTAGTGCGCCCGCGGTGCCGGACGCTGCGGCAGCAGGGCCACGCAGGCCACGATGGCCAGCAGCAGCACCAGCGAGGCAGCGTATCGGCTCAGTGCCAATCCACCGTGATCCAGGGGTTTGTCGAGGAAATCACCGACCACCGCGCCCAACGGGCGGGTCAGGATGAAGGCCATCCAGAACAGCAGTGTCCGCGAGAGCTGGCTGCGCCAGTACAGCAGGGCAACCAGCGCCAGCAGCCCGGCCAACACCGCAACGCCGCCGCCGTAGCCCAGCCCCTGGGTATCAGCGGCCCAGTCGCCCAATGCCGTGCCCAGCGTCTGCGAGAAGGTGATGGTCAGCCAATAGAACATCTCATCGCGTGGCGTCGTGATGCGGCTGACGGAGACGCTGCCGGTGCTGCGGTGCCAGCCCCACAGAGTCAGCAACAGCAGGCCGAGCAACAGTGCCGTGCCGCCGGTGTAGCCGATACCCAGCGAGCGGTCGACGTAGTCGGCCAGGGTGGTGCCGACGGTGGTGCTGGCGGTGATGGCCGACCAGTAGGTCCAGGGTTGGAAGCGCTGCGCGCGGATCTGCGCTCGCACTGCCTGGATGAACAGTGTGGCGAACACTGCGGTGCCGAGCAGGTAGCCGAGGTGCATCGACATGGTGACGGCATCGCCGCCGATTTCCCCCAGGGTGGTGGCCAGGATCTTGGTGACCCAGAAGCCGAGGGTGATGGCGGGGACCTTGCTGACAAGTTCGTCGCGGGGCATGGGCGCAGCCCGGTAGGAGTGACGTTGGCACTGTCGCGGGCAGGTTGTCGCAAGGCTGTCGGAGTGGTGTGCAGGCAGGTGCGGCGGTTCAGCGATCAAGCGTTCTTGCAGGTGGGGTTGGCCATCGCGGTTCCCGTCGAAGCTGGCATCGCCGACAATGCCGCCAGCCATTGCTGGAAGTGATGATGTCCATCTACCTGACGCCGTTTGCCCGCCCCCGCCTGTTTCCGCGCACGCCGCGCCCGAACACCATCCAGGACTGCAGTGCCGAGCAGTTCGAGCAGTATTTGAACGCGAACGCAGCCGATGTGGTGCTCGATGGCTATGCGCCGTTCTGCAAGCTCCATGTCTATCGCAACTGGACCACTACCCGCTGCCTGACCGTGCCGGTGACCGATGAAAACCGCCACCTGCTGCGTTCGGCCTACGAGGCGCGCAACCGTGACGAACTGCCGGTGCTGGTGCGTTGGTTTGAAGGTGTGGATGTGCCGGTGGCGAACTACCTGGTGGTAATCCTTTACAGCCGGGAGCAGCTGCAGAAGGAGGGCTCCCCAATCGATGCGGACTGGGGTGTGGTTGGTTGCCTGTACACCGCCACGCCGGAAGAGATCCCCATGGCGCCGATCACCATGATGCGCAATGCCCTGGGTGTGGAGGAGGGCGGGTCCGGTGTACCAATCGATCGCGCCGCGTACCAGCGTGCGGTGGAGTTCTGGCAGGCAAATGCAAACTGGCGTTGAGCATGGCGGGTCAGCCCCGGTGTTTGCATTCAATGGTCGTTACCTGTTGCTTGCAGTGCTGGTCTTCGCGGTTGAGCTGATCATCGCCATGGGCCTGCCGCACGTGGCCTGGGTACGTGCCTACCTGGGCGATGTGCTGGTGGTGGTGCTGTTGTACGCGGCCGCACGCAGCGTGTTATGCATCAACGATCGCGTGCTGCTGTGGGCGGTATTTCTGTTTGCCTGCCTGGTGGAGTTGGCACAGTATTTCGGCATGGCCGAGCGCCTGGGTTTCGTGCGCGGCGACGTGATGTATACGGTCATCGGCAACACGTTTTCGTGGGGCGATATCGCCTGTTATGCGGTGGGCTGTGGGCTGGTCGCAGTAGTGAAAACCGCGCATCGGATAATCCGCTGAAGCGAAGATGGCGACGTGAAACGCGTGTATGCCCGTGTTCAGTCGCGGATTTGTCGTCTCTTTAAGTCTTCTTAACGCCTGTTTCGTTAAGCTTGTTGGGCTTGGTATCCCGTTGCGTCTGACGCAAGGCCTTGGCCTGCGGGTACCTGGACAGCTTGGCATCGCGCCTTTTCCGGGTCCATCCCGGTTCTTTCTGTCCCCGACCGTTCCCGCGGCTGCGCCGTGGGTCATTCATTCGTGCGCATATCGGCCTGCGCCGGGTTTTCCCGCATGTCCGTGCACGTATCCCATCCAACTCGGGAGGATTGGTCCTGCATGTCCGCAGATGATTCCAACAATCGCAACGCGCCGCTCCAGATCGACGACATCACTGTCATCGACAAGGCCAAGGTCAAGAAGGCGGTAACGGCCGCCGCCCTTGGTAATGCCATGGAGTGGTTTGACTTTGGTGTCTATGGCTTTGTTGCCTACGCACTGGGCAAGGTGTTTTTTCCGGACGCCTCGCCCAGCGTGCAGACGATTGCCGCCTTGGCGACGTTCTCGGTGCCCTTCCTGGTGCGGCCGTTGGGGGGCGTGTTCTTTGGTGTGATGGGGGACCGCTTTGGACGACAGAAGGTGTTGTCGGCCACCATCATCCTGATGGCCATCAGCACCTTCTGCATTGGCCTGATTCCGTCCTATGAAAGCATCGGCATCCTCGCGCCCATTCTGCTGCTGCTGTGCAAACTGGCTCAGGGTTTCTCCGTGGGCGGCGAGTACACCGGTGCGGCGGTATTCGTGACCGAGTTCTCGCCTGACCGTCGCCGCGGCTTCCTGAGCAGTTGGCTGGACTTCGGATCCATCATCGGCTTCGTCTCCGGTGCCGGTGTGGTGGTACTGCTCAGCAGTATTGTCGGCGAGGCGCAGTTCCTCGAATGGGGCTGGCGTATCCCGTTTTTCCTGGCTGCGCCGTTGGGCCTGATCGGCCTGTACCTGCGTCATGCCGCCGAGGAAACGCCTGCCTTCACCGAGCAGTTGGAGCGCATGGAAAAGGAGGACCAGGACGCAGTGGGCAGCGCGCCACGTATTTCCTTCAAGGAGATCGTCAGCACGTACTGGCGGTCGCTGCTGGTCTGCGTCGGCATCGTGCTGGTGACCAATGTCACCTACTACATGCTGCTGACCTATATGCCCACCTACCTGGCGCACAACCTGCATTACTCCGAGGACCACGGCGTGCTGATCATCATCGTGGTGATGGTGGGCATGCTGTTCGTGCAGCCCTTCGTGGGGATGGCCAGTGATCGCATTGGTCGCCGTCCCTTCATCGCGGCCGGCAGCCTGGGCTTGCTGGTGGCGGCAATCCCGGCGTTCCACCTGATCACCAGTGGCAACATCGGCTGGATCTTCGTTGGCCTGTTGCTGCTGGCGGTGTTGCTGAACTGCCTGATCGGGGTGATGGCCTCGACCTTGCCGGCCATGTTTCCCACCCGTGTGCGCTACAGCGCGTTGGCTACGGCATTCAACATCTCGGTGATCATCGCGGGTGTCACCCCGACAGCCGCCGCCTGGTTGGTGGAAGCAACCGGCAACCTGATGATGCCGGCGTACTACCTGATGGTGGTCGCGTGCATCGGGCTGGTGACGGCCTGGTTCATGCGTGAAACCGCCAACAAGCCACTGCGCGGCGACACCCCCAACGCGTCCAACCGGCGCGAGGCCCGCGAACTGCTGCAGCAGGCCTACGACCACATCGAAGCCAGCGTGGAAGAGCTGGATGGTGAGATCAGTGACCTGCAGGCGAAGCTGTCCGAACTGGAGCGCCGCAAGCAGGGGTTGGTGGACCGGCACCCGGATCTGGCCTGAGGTCCGGCAGCCGCGTCCGCCTCGTCCTGACGCATCCCGGGCGCGCACAGAGGTAGGATCTGCAGGGCAGGGTATGCCCTGCAGATTCTGTCGGCCCGGCGATGGCGTCGGCGAAGCTGGCTTTGGATCCCGAACAGGACGGTGCATGGAGCGCAATGCGTTGACTTCGAAGACGGGACGCTGCAACCGCAGCGGTCGGCGCGCCGCGGCAACTATTGCCCTGCTGGTGCTGGCGGCGATGGGCAAGGCCGTGGCCGGGCCTGGGCCAATGGGCGTCCCTGCCGGCGGCGCCTGCATTGGGCGCTTTCTTGTCAACGCGTTGCCGGCGCCTGCTGCGCAGCCCCTCTACATCCATGCAGCCAAGCGCGTCACCACACGGCATGGAATAGGTCACGCCGACTTCCAGCAGCTGCTTGCCGCACGCGAGAGCGAGCTGCGGCAGGCGCGGCATCGTGATGGCGGCAGCATGTGGGTAGGCAGCACCCGCCTGGATGACACTTCCGTCGTGCAGACCTCATGGCTCAGTGACAGCAGCCGTGCCGGCCAACTGCAGGAGCTGCACATCCATGATCCGGCGCAGCGGGTGTTGTTCCTTGTCAGTGCGCAGACCGATGCGGCAAGGCTGCCGGCGGCGATCGACAATCTTCGCGCGCTGCGCCCACGCATCCACTACCGGGATGCGGCGACCTTGCCGACGGGGCCTGGGTTCTGCATCGATTCGGGTTTCATCCGGGGGGCACGCCTCAATACCGAGGAACTGACCGTGGCACTTCAGGTGCCTGGCCATGCAGGGGCGGGGGCGAGCCTGATGTCGCGCGTGGTGGGCAGGCCTGACCGCGGACTGTTGCAGCGTGCAGGTGTGCTGCCAGCGGGCACGGTGCGGTTGCGTGCCGGCAAGCGCAGCGTCGATGGGCTGGCAGGCGACGAATTAATGGTTCGTAGCGATACCGATGACGGTCCGGAGTACCGGTTCCTGTGGGAGTTCCAAGGGCAGCCGGAATCCTTGCAGCGGCCCTTCCTGTCGTTGCAGTTGGGCACGCAGACGGCAACTGCGTTCAGCAGTGATGAGGAGGCGTTGCAGGTATGGGATCAGCTGCTCGGCAGCCTGCGAGCAAGGCCTGACGCGGATTAGGCCTGCACCCGGTGCGGTGCGGCTGGATCGGCGCAGCCGCAATGCAGGCGGGTGGCATTGAGCTGAGGGAAGCGGCCGATGATGGCGACGGCATCCTTCCAGTGTTGTTCCAGTGACGTATCAGCGATGGCAAGGAAGCTGGCGGCGGCGTTGCTGAAGCGGAACTCGATGCCACGCTCTGGCTCGAACCTGCGGGTGATGGTGGTAGGTGTGCGGCCGTTGCGCAGGTGCCAGACCAGCTCTTCGATCACGGTGTTCCAGGCTTCCATTTCGAGATCATCAATCCACTGCATGCGGGTGATTCCTGATCAGATGCTGCGTGTGGTTACACGGAACTTCCTTGGATCTGCATTGCGGTGTTGCGTGCTGCGCTAGAGTTCCTGGCCGAACATCAGGCGGTGGCCGTCGATGGTGCGTACACCGAATTCACGCATGCCCCAGGGTTTGTCGGCAAGCGGCTGGGTGAATTCGGCGCCCGCGGCGCGGTATTCCTGGAACAGGGCCGTGGCATCGGAAACCGTCACATAGCCATACCAGGAATGATCACCCAATTCCTGCGGCGGGATCGCATCGGTGCATTCGCCCAGCATCACCCGGAAGCTGCCGCGTGACATGAAGCTCCAGCCCGGCGCGGCGAAATCCATGGCCAAGCCCAGCACGGATGCGTAGTAGTCGGTGGAGCGCGCCAGGTCCAGTACGGCAAGTGTGTAACGGGTATGGGTCGGTTCCGACATGGCGTTCTCCGGGGGCTACAGGTGGCGCAACGGGTGCAGGCACGCCGTTGCCCTGGCTACGCCGGCAGGTTCATCTGCAGGCATTCTGCACGTCCCGGTCCAGGCCTGCACGCATGGACGGGGTGGCCTGCGCCCCGGCCGCTGCCAGCGCCGCGGTGCGCATGGCCTTGGCGCCATCGCACTGCTCGTTGCCCGCTGTGGTGGTGTAACGCACCTGCACGCGGCGCTGGCCAGGTATCACGGTGACGCCCGTGGGATCGGGTGCAGGGCCGTTTGCGCCCATCGACGCAGGCGCATGCTGGCGGCGTGCGGAGGTCTCGCCGGCCTCGCAGGGTGTGGATTGGTAACGGGTAACGCCCTGCGTACTGCTGCACTTGTAAACGGGCTGCGCGCTGGCCGGGAACGTGGCCAGGGCCAGAAGGATCAGACAGGTCTTTGTCATGCAGGGCTCCTTGCCGGGGGATCACAAGCCTGACCCGGGCGGGCCCTGCTGAATTGGCGATGGTAGGGGGAGACGGGGCCGCTCACCAGTACCAGGGCAGCAAGCTGGCCGAACATGCACCGTTGCCTGACCCGGGAGCACCCCCTGCGGTTTCACCGGTCGGGTATCAGCCCGTGTAGCCGCTTGTCGATCACCGGGCGATGCTGCGTCCGGATGTGGCCGGTGCGGGGCGTCTGGCTGTTGCAGCATGCAGGTTCTTCATTGCGGATGGAGTACGCATGGAACTGCTGGCAGGGAAATCCATCATCATCACCGGTGCCAGTTCCGGTATCGGCCGTGCCGCGGCCACGTTGTTTGCCGCCAACGGTGCGGCCGTGGTGCTTGCCGCACGGCGGGGCACTGCACTGGAACAGCTGGCTGCGCAGATTGCCGGTACCGGCGGCAGGGCGGTCTGGCTGGCCGGGGACGTTTGTCAGGAGAGTTTCGCCAAGGCACTGGTGACGTTGGCGATGGACAGCTACGGCGGGCTGGACGCGGCGTTCAACAACGCCGGCACGATGGGGCCACTGGGGCCTACAACGGCGCTGGAGCAGGCTGATTGGCAGCGCACGCTGGATACCAATCTCACTGCGATGTTCCTTGCCGCCAAATACCAGGTGCCGGCGCTGTTGCGCAGCGGTGCTGGCAGCCTGATTTTCACCTCGACCTTTGTCGGCCATACGGCAGGCTTTGCCGGCGCGGCAGCCTATGCGGCCAGCAAGTCCGGCATCATCGGCCTGACCCAGGCGTTGGCCTCGGAGTTCGGACCGCAGGGCCTGCGGGTGAATGCCTTGTTGCCTGGCGGCACCGATACCCCGATGGCGCATGAGATGAATGGCTCGCCGGAAGCGATGGCGCAGGTGGCGCGCATGCATGCGTTGAAGCGGATTGCAGAACCGCGCGAACTGGCGGCGGCGGCGCTGTTCCTGGCGTCGGACCAGTCCTCGTTCATGACTGGCGCGGCGATGCTGGTGGACGGTGGCGTGTCCATTCACCGCGGTTGATACGTTGAGCGCATGCCAGACGGGCGCCTTGCGGCGCCCGTCTGCTCCGGTTGGCCGCCTGCCGCCGAAGTTGGTGGTGATCCTCGACAGAAGGCGGCGTTTGCATTGTTCGCGTTTCCGCTCAATGCACCGGAATGTGCAGCTCCATCTGCGAGGCCGGATCAAACGGATCGTCAAAGCGCGCGTCGTAGCGCTCCAGATCAACGCCGTCCCTGGCCTGCAGTCCATGCTCGGCTAGCAGATGATCGTGGATGGCATGGAAGCTGGCACTGATCTGCGCGGCGGTGCCGGTATGGGTGAACACGGCATAGCGTTGCGCAGGAACCTGGAAGCGAACCATGCCTTCCGGAATCTGTGCGTCTGCAGCCACCTGGAGGCCGGTGATGTAGCGGACGGTGCCATCGGGTTGTGGCGCGCAGACGCCATAGCTGACGACAGGTTCGAGTTTGCCGGTGATCTCGTCCTCGCGCGGGATGAAGCGCTGCCAGAGTTCGGCGTAGCCATCTTCGCCTTCGCGGAAGAGTGCCTCCATCCCGATGACGGTGAAGGCGGGACGTTCGATGAGTGTGGGTTGCATGTAGGTGTTTCTTGTCAGAGGAGGCGTCGACGGGAAAGGGGGCCGCTGATGCGTAGGGCGTTCGATGGCGGCTGTCAGCTTCCGCTCTGCGCACGGTGATAGGCGACCAGGGCGTTGGCGTGGCCATGGCCGATTTTGTGTTGCTCCTTGAGGAAGGCCACCTGTTCCATGTGCTTCTTGTCCTCGAGCGTACCGAGCAGCTGCAGCCAGTGCGCTACTGGCTTGCCGTAGGTCTTCTCGATGGACGGGAAATACGACGCCGGGCCCTGGACTTTTTCGCTGCTGCTCATCGGCGTTTCCTGCAAAGGGAGGAGCTTGGGAATGATGCGGTAAAGCGCGGGCGTTGGCGATTCAGTGCGGGCGTGTCGCCAGGATTTCGGTAATGCGTGCCTTGGCTGCGTGAATGAATGCCGCCAGCTCGGCCGCAGGCCAGTGGGGAGTGCTGTCACCCTGGCCCAGATACAGCTGCCGGGCCTGGCTGACAATGGCGTGATGGTGTGCCGGCAACTGCGTCAGCAGCCAGTCGGCGGCGACATCCTTCGGCGCGATGTTTCCGGTCTGCGCGCTGTACCAGATGCGTGCCAGGGTAAGCACGATGTGGGCTTCCTCACCATCCCAGTCCTCCGCGCTATTCCACAACAACAGCGTGTCGGCCAGCGCCTGCTGGAAATCGCGCTTGGCTACCGGCGGCAGCAGCGCGGTGATGGCAGGGCCCTGCAGGGCGATGCTGTGCAGGCGTGCCTTCGTAAGGAGAATGGCGAGGTCCGGGTCCAGCGTGGGTGGTTCCAGGATGTCGGCCAGGATGTCCTGGCGCAGCCATTCGCCGAACTGCAGTTCACGGCGTGCGGGATGGCGCCAGGGCATCACTTCAGCTTGCGCGATCACCGTCGCTTCCAAGGCGCGCAGTGTTGGATGTTGGCCGGGTGGTGCCGAGATCGCCAGCAGTTCACGTTGCAGATGTCGCAAGGTGACGGTGTCGGGATGCTGGGCCACGATCACCAGCAGATCGATGTCGCTGCGTGGCTTCAAACCACCGTCGAGCGCGGAGCCATACAGGTAAATGGCGAGCAGGTTGGCTGCCAGTTGTTGCTGGATCACCTCGCAGGCGAGGGCGAGCTGTGGGGTGATGGCTTCGGGGACAGGTGCAGTCATGGCGTCGGGCAGACAATCGTGTCGCACCGATTGTGCCGTAAACAGAGCGGGCGCCTTGCGGCGCCCGTTCTTTGCAAAGCTTGCACTCTAACCCTTCCAGCGTGCGCGAGAAGACTGTAGTGCCGAGCCATGCTCGGCAGGGGCTTCACCAGCCAAAGCTGCCCTCACCCCACCCCTCTCCCGTGAACGGGAGAGGGGCTCAAGCTGTAGTGCCGAGCCATGCTCGGCAGGGGCTTCACCAGCCAAAGCTGCCCTCACCCCAACCCCTCTCCCGTGAACGGGAGAGGGGCTCAAACTGTAGTGCCGAGCCATGCTCGGCAGAGGCTTTACCAGCCAAAAGCTGCCCTCACCCCAACCCCTCTCCCGCAGGCGGGAGAGGGGCTTGAGCAAGGCAGGGCTTTGCCGATCAGTAGCGGTAATGGTCCGGCTTGAACGGGCCTTCGACCGGTACGCCGATGTAGTCGGCCTGTTCCTGGGTCAGGGGGGTCAACTTGACGCCGATCTTCTCCAGGTGCAGACGGGCCACTTCTTCGTCCAGCTTCTTCGGCAGCAGGTACACCTTGTTCTCGTAGCTGTCCTTGTTCGCCCACAGGTCAATCTGTGCGAGCGTCTGGTTGGCAAACGAGTTGGACATCACGAAGCTCGGGTGGCCGGTGGCGCAGCCCAGGTTGACCAGGCGGCCTTCGGCCAGCAGGAAGATCGCGTTGCCGTTCGGGAACACGTACTTGTCCACCTGCGGTTTGATGTTGATGTGCTGCACGCCCTTGTAAGCCACCAGCGCATCGACCTGGATCTCATTGTCGAAGTGACCGATGTTGCAGACAATGGCCTGGTCCTTCATCGCGCTCAGGTGCTCGATGCGGATGATGTCCTTGTTGCCGGTGGTGGTGACGTACAGGTCAGCACGGCCCAGGGTGGATTCGATGGTGTTGACCTCGAAGCCTTCCATCGCGGCCTGCAGGGCGCAGATCGGGTCGATTTCGGTGACCACCACGCGCGCGCCGTAGGCACGCAGCGAAGCAGCACAGCCCTTGCCCACGTCGCCGTAGCCGCAGACCACGGCCACCTTGCCGGCCAACATCACGTCCATTGCGCGCTTCAGGCCATCGGCCAGCGACTCCCGGCAGCCGTACAGGTTGTCGAACTTGCTCTTGGTGACCGAGTCGTTGACGTTGATCGCCGGGATCAGCAGGGTGCCGGCCTGGGCCAGCTGGTACAGGCGGTGCACGCCGGTGGTGGTCTCTTCGGAGACGCCCTTCCAATCCTTGACCACGCGGCCCCAGTAACCCGGGCGCTCGGTGGCAACGCGCTTGAGCAGGTTCTTGATGACCTGTTCTTCGTGCGAGGAGGCCGGCTCATTGACCCAGTTGCTGCCGTTCTCGAGCTCGTAGCCCTTGTGGATCAGCAGGGTGACGTCGCCGCCGTCATCGACCACCAGCTCCGGACCGGTCAGGGTGCCGTCGGCCAGGGTGAAGGTCAGCGCGTCCAGGGTGCAGTCCCAGTACTCTTCCAGCGACTCGCCCTTCCAGGCGAACACCGGCGTGCCGGTGGCGGCAATCGCGGCGGCAGCGTGGTCCTGGGTGGAGAAGATGTTGCACGAGGCCCAGCGCACGTTGGCGCCGATGTCCTTCAGCGTTTCGATCAGCACCGCGGTCTGGATGGTCATGTGCAGCGAGCCGGTGACGCGCACGCCCTTCAGCGGCAGCTCGGCCTGGTACTTGCGACGGATCGACATCAGGCCCGGCATTTCGTGCTCGGCGATGTCCAGTTCCTTGCGGCCCCAATCGGCCAGCGAGATGTCGCGGATCTTGTAATCACCTTCCTGCGAGAAGGTCGAGGCAACAGCGTTCATTCAAAGCTCCGGTGTGGTGCGAGCAGGCTCGCGTTCGCCGGGCGCCGTTGTTGCATGAAAGACCGTCCGAGCCTGGCCGTGGGGTGTCCATGCAAGGCATGGCCAGCTTCATCCAGCGGTCGCAGCGCCCCTCGGAACGGGCTGGCCATTATATCCCGGGCGCGCCCGGCTTCCGCAGGCCCAACCAACGGCAGGGGCCAGTGCTGATGGGGATTGTTAAGTTGGCCCATTGTCCCTGTGTTTGAGGATTGCCATGAATCTGTCCCCCTCCCGCCGTCGCCGCCACGCCTCGGCCGCATTGGTGCTGTGTGCCGGCCTGTTGCTGGCCGTGCCACCGGTGCTGGCGCTGAGCCCGGTGGTGCCGCCGCAGGCCAAGCAGCAGGGTGAAGGCTACCGGCTGCCATCGGCCGCGCTGCAGGCGGTGGTGGACGCCCCGCGTGCGCCCAGCCTGTACCTGTCGCCCAAGCGTGACCTGACTGCGCTGCTGCAGACCCCGGCGCTGCCGTCCATCGCCCAGGTGGCGGCCCCGGAGCTGAAGCTGGCCGGCCTGCGCATCAATCCCAGAACCGTATCCGACAGCCGCTTCTCGTTCGGCAGCAAGCTGTGGCTGGCGTCCACCGCCGATGGCAAGGAGCGCCAGATCAGCGGCCTGCCGCAGCCGTTGTCGGTGGCCTCGCTGGCATGGTCGCCGGACCAGAAGTACCTGGCTTTCAACCAGCTGGACCCGGCCAGCGGCGCCAATGAGTTGTGGCTGGTGGATGTGCAGACCGCCAGTGCGCGGCGTGTGGCCGAGCGCCTGAACAGCATTGTCGGCAACGGTTACGCCTGGCTGCCGGGCGGCGACGCACTGCTGGTGCTGCAGCGCCCGGCCGGACAGGGGGAACCGCCGCAGGGCAATGGCGTGCCCACTGGGCCGGCCGTGCAGCAGACCGAGGCCGGGCAGGGCGTGCGCTCGGTGCGCACCTATCAGGACCTGTTGAAGAACGAAGACGACGCGCGCCTGTTCGCCTACTACCTGCAGGCCCAGCCGGTGCGGGTGTCGATCACCGGTGACAGCAAGCCGGTGGGCGCTGCTGGCATCTACCTGGGCCTGTCGGCCTCGCCGGATGGCAACTACCTGTTGAGCCAGCGTGTGCAGCGGCCGTTCTCTTATGCGGTGCCGGTCAGCCGCTTCCCGCGCGATATCGAAGTGCTGGATGCGCAGGGCAAGCTGGTGCACACCGTGGCGCGTCTGCCGCTGGTGGATGGCCTGCCCACCGGCAACGATGCCGTGCCCACCGGCGTGCGTTCGATCAGCTGGCGCGCCGATGCGCCGGCCACGCTGGTCTGGGCCGAGGCGCAGGACGGCGGTGATCCGTCACGCGAGGCCAAGGTGCGCGATGCGGTGATGATGCAGTCCGCGCCGTTCGAGAAGCCGCCGGCAACCCTGGCGCAGCTGGGCTCGCGCTATGCCGGCGCCACCTGGTCCAGCGGTGAGTTGGCCCTGCTCGACGAATACTGGTGGAAGAGCCGCCAAGTGAAGCAGTGGAAGATCGCGCCGGACCATCTGGACCAGCCGGCCACCCTGTTGAGCGAACGCTCCGAGGATGACCGCTACGGGGACCCCGGTGAACCGCTGCTGCAGAGTGATGATGCAGGCCGTGCGCGGTTGCAGCTCAGTGATGATGGCAAGGCCTTCTTCCGCATCGGTGCGGGCGCATCGGCCGAAGGTGACCGTCCGTTCCTGGATCGCGTGGATCTGGCCAGCGGCAAGAGCGAGCGCCTGTTCCACTCGCAGGCGCCGTATTACGAAATGCCGCTGGGCATCATCGAAGGCGAGGGCGGTCGCATCCTGACCTACCGAGAATCCAATGATGTGCCGGCCAATCTGTTTGCCCGTGGCCTGGCCGCCGATGCGCAGCCGGTCGAACTGACCCACTTCGCCCATCCGCTGCCGCAGCTGCGTGGGGTGAAGAAGGAGCAGATCCGCTACAAGCGCAACGATGGCGTCGAGCTGACCGCCGACCTGCTGCTGCCGCCCGGCTATGATCCGAAGAAGGACGGTCCGCGCCCGGTGCTGATGTGGGCTTACCCGGCCGAGTTCAAATCCGCGGCCGATGCCAGCCAGGTCAGCGGCTCGCCGCATCGCTTCAATGCGATCAGCTACTGGGGTCCGCAGGCGTTCCTGGCCAAGGGCTATGTGGTGTTGAACAACCCGACCATGCCGATTGTCGGCGAGGGTGACACCGAGCCGAACGACACCTATGTGCAGCAGCTGGTGGCCAGTGCGCAGGCGGCGGTGGATGAGGTGGTGAAGCGTGGCGTGGGTGACCGCGAGCGCATCGCCGTGGGTGGCCATTCCTACGGCGCGTTCATGACTGCCAACCTGCTGGCGCATACGCGCCTGTTCAAGGCCGGCATCGCGCGTTCGGGTGCGTATAACCGCACGCTGACGCCGTTCGGTTTCCAGGCGGAGGAGCGCAATTACTGGCAGGCGCAGGAGGTCTACCAGAAGATGTCGCCGTTCAATTACGCCGACAAGATCAAGGACCCGATCCTTTTCATACACGGCGTGGACGACAACAACTCCGGCACCTTCCCGATCCAGAGCGAGCGCATGTTCGCCGCAGTGAAGGGCTTGGGCGGTACCTCGCGGCTGGTGATGTTGCCGAACGAATCGCATGCCTACCGCGCCCGCGAGTCGATCATGACCATGCTGGCCGAAAGCGAAGACTGGCTGGACCGCTGGTTGGGTGCCGAAGCTGGCAAGAAGCGCTGACGAACGAATCCCTCCCTTTTGCGCGCAGCGCAAAGGGGAGGGCTGGGGAGGGGTAGTCGTTGGTGCCCAATGTAGTGCCGAGCCATGCTCGGCAGAGGCGTTACCGGTAATGCCCCATGCCGAGCATGGCTCGGCACTACAGGTGAAGCGCTGCCATTTCGTCATGTCCTCGAACTGACTGATCCTGCGTACCTTTCTGTCCAAAAGGACAGCGGCCAGACAACATTCAAATGCAACTGTTTCAGGTTTGGTGCACCGCAAAATTGTGCCGATTTTTGCGGTAGGCTTGACGGGTTTCCGCTCTTCAGGCTCTCCGTCGTAGATGAACGAGTACCGCAGCAGCGTTGTCTTCGCCACCCCCGACCTGCCTCTGCGCGACGATGTACGTCGCCTTGGCGCGCTGGTTGGTGATCTGATTTCCGAACAGGTATCGCCCGGCTTCCTCGACGAGGTGGAAGACGTGCGTACGGCAGCGATTGCCCGACGCGAAAGCCAGGCACCGCTGGCTTCGCTCAGCGCGCAGCTGGCTGGCCGTTCGCCGCGCGATGCCGAGTCGCTGGTGCGTGCTTTCAGTACCTACTTCCAGGTGGTCAACATCGCCGAGCGCGTGCATCGCATCCGTCGCCGTCGCGACTACCAGCGTGCAGGTACCAAGCGCCCGCAGCCGGAAGGCCTGCATGACGCCCTGCTTGCGCTGAAGGCGCAGGGCGTGACGCCGGAAGAGCTGGCGCAGTGGTTGCCGCAGATCGACATCGAACCGGTGTTCACCGCGCATCCCACCGAAGCGGTGCGTCGCGCGTTGCTGGAAAAAGAACAGCTGATGGTTGCCGCCTTGGTCGACAACCTCGACGGCCAGCGTACGCCGGGCGAACAGGCGGCTGATGCGGCACGATTCCGCATGGCCTTGACCGCCTCATGGCAGACCGCCGATTCCTCGCCGGTGCGGCCAACCGTGGATGATGAGCGCGAGCATGTCGGCTTCTACCTGACCCGCGTGCTGTACCGGGTGATCCCGGTGTTCTACGAATCGCTGGAACAGGCGCTGCGCGACACCTGGGGTCGCACCCTGCCGCTGCCACGCCTGCTGCGCTTCGGCACTTGGGTGGGCGGTGACATGGACGGCAATCCGAACGTGGACGCCGGCACCATCACCAATACCTTGAACGCGCAGCGCAACGCCGTGCTCGCGCTGTACCTGAAGGACATGCTGGCGCTGGCCAGCCTGCTCAGCCAATCGACCGAACTGGTCGGTGTCAGCGAGCAGGTGCTGGCACGCGTGGTGGAATACCAGCAGCTGCTGCCTCAGGTGAAGTCGCGCCCGCGTCACGCCGACATGCCGTACCGCCTGCTCAACGACCGCATGCGTGCACGCCTGCAGGCCACCGTGGAAGATGCGCCGGGCGCCTATGCATCGCCGGAAGAATTCATCCATGACATCCAGCTGATCCTGGACAGTCTGGAAGCCAACAAGGGCAAGCATGCCGGTTGGTTCTCGGTGCGTCGCCTGCTGTGGCGGGTGCGCACGTTTGGGTTCCATCTGGCGCGGCTGGATGTGCGGCAGGAGTCGAGCGTGCATTCGCGCGCGCTGGCCGAAGTGCTGGGCGGGCAGGATGCGTTCGATGCGCTGGACGATGTCGCCCGCGCGCAGCTGCTGTCGCCGTATGCGGCCGGCAGCGCAGTGCTGGCACGTGGCGAGGACGAGGCCGGGCAGCGCCTGGACAAGGTATTCGCGGCGCTGGCCGACGCACGCCGTCGCCACGGTGCCGATGCCCTGGGCAGCTACATCATTTCGATGGCGCATGATCGCGGTGACGTGCTGGCGGTACTGGCGCTGGCGCGTCGCGGTGGCCTGGTCCATGCGGACAATGCCGTGCCGCTGGATATCGCACCGCTGTTTGAAACCGTTGACGATCTGCAGCGCGGCACCGCCACGCTGCGCGACCTGCTGGCCGATCCGGTCTACCGCGCGCATCTGGCCGCGCGCGACAACGTGCAGATGGTGATGCTGGGTTACTCCGACAGCGGCAAGGACGGCGGTATCGCTGCCTCGCGCTGGGGCCTGCAGCATGCCCAGGTGGAGCTGCTGGATACCGCCGCCGAATACGGCGTCAAGCTGACCTTCTTCCACGGCCGTGGTGGTTCGATCAGCCGCGGCGGCACCAAGACCACGCATGCGGTGAACGCCTCGCCGCGCGGCAGCATCGGTGGCCGCCTGCGTGTCACCGAGCAGGGCGAGGTAATCCATCGCAAGTACGGCATCCGTGCCCTGGCGTTGCGCTCGCTGGAGCAGTCGGCTGGCGCGGTATTGCGCGCCAGCCTGCGCCCGCGTGCCGAGGAGCCGCGCGAGGAGCAGTGGAAGCCGGTGATGGCGCTGGTCGCCGAAAAGAGCTCGGTGGCCTACCGCGCTTTTGTCGGCGATGCGCAGTTCATGAATTACTTCCGCCAGGCCACGCCGATCGATGTGATCGAGCGCATGACCCTGGGCTCACGTCCCTCGCGGCGTCTGGGCCAGGATGCGGCGCTGAGCAACTTGCGCGCGATTCCATGGGTGTTTGCCTGGAGCCAGGCGCGTGCGGTGATCCCGGGCTGGTTCGGCGTGGGCAGTGGCCTGCAGGCGGCGGCCGATGCCGGGCATGAGCAGACCTTGCGCGAGATGGCGCACGACTGGCCGTTCTTCGAGACCTTCCTCGACGATATGTCGATGGTGCTGAGCAAGGGCGACATCCACATCGCCGAACAGTTCTCGCGGCTGGCCGGTCCGCTGCATGATCAGTTCTTCCCGCTGATCCGCGAGGAGTTGGCATTGACCGCGCATTGGGTCAAGCGCCTGAGCGGCCAGCAGGAACTGCTGGAACAGGATCCGCGGCTGGCCTTGTCGATCCGCCTGCGCAATCCCTATATCGACCCGATCAGCATCCTGCAGGTGGACCTGCTGCAGCGCTGGCGCGCAAGCGACCGCCAGGACGAAGGCCTGCTGCGCGCGCTGGTGGCCTGCGTCAACGGCGTATCGCAGGGCGTGCAGAACACCGGCTAACCAGCATGTAGTGCCGAGCCATGCTCGGCAGAAGCCTTCCCAGCAAAGCCAAACAGGTAGTGCCGAGCCATGCTCGGCAGAGGCTTTCCCAACAAAGCCAAAAAAAGGTAGTGCCGAGCCATGCTCGGCAGAGGCCTTCCCAGCAAAGCCAAACCGTAGTGCCGAGCCATGCTCGGCAAGGGGCTCGACTAGTAACGCCCCTGCCGAGCATGGCTCGGCACTACAGGCCTGCCAGCTTCGCGGCTCACGCCGCTCCCACAAAAGTCCTATGCAGTCGGCACCGACAAATCGGCCTCGCCCGAGGGATTGCTCTGCAGCAGCTCCAGATGACGCTGCTCCATTTCCTGGCGCAGCTGGCGGCGGATCTGCGCGGCCGCGAAGCGCCGCTTCTCATCGCTGGTCTCAGGCTGCAGCGGCGGTACCGGCGTCGGCCGGCCATCGTCATCCACCGCCACCATGGTGAAGAAACAGCTGTTGGCGTGGCGTACCGCGCCCTTGCGGATGTCCTCGGCCACCACCTTGATGCCGATTTCCATCGACGAGGTGCCGGTGTAGTTCACCGAGGCCAGGAAGGTCACCAGTTCGCCCACGGCGATGGGTTGGCGGAAGGTCACCTGGTCCACCGACAGGGTCACCACATAGTTGCCTGCATAGCGGCTGGCACAGGCATAGGCGACCTGGTCGAGCAGGCGCAGGATCGCGCCACCGTGGACCTTGCCGGAGAAATTGGCCATCTCCGGCGACATCAACACGGTCATCGACAACTGGTGGGCTTTGTGTTCGTTCATGGCAACAACTGCAGATGCGGGACGAGCAGGCTACACCGTAGGCGCGTGGCGTGCGCGGCAGCCGAATGTAGTGCCGAGCCATGCTCGGCAAGGTGCGTTACCGGGAAGACCTCTGCCGAGCATGGCTCGGCACTACAGGGGGGGCCTTACTGGAAGTTGTAACGCACCACGTGGAAGAACACCGGCGCGGAGAACACCACCGAATCCAACCGGTCGAGGATGCCGCCGTGGCCTTCGATCATCTCGCCCCAGTCCTTGGCACCCAGGCTGCGCTTCACTGCCGACAGTGCCAGCCCACCCAGGAAGCCGCAGATCACGATCAGCAGCGACAGTGCCGCCGACTGCAGTGGCGAGAACGGGGTGATCCACCACAGCGCCGCGCCCACGCCGGTCGCTGCCAGGCCGCCGCCAACCAGGCCTTCCACCGTCTTCGACGGGCTGACCAGCGGCGCCAGCAGGTGTTTGCCGAACAGCTTGCCGAACACGTACTGCAGCACGTCGCTGAGCTGCACCACCAACAGCAGGTAGAACAGCAGCATCAGGTTCTGGCCTTCGTAGCCGGGGATGCGCAGCAGCATCAGCGCCGGTGCATGGCTCAGGCAGAACACGGTGAGCATCACACCCCACTGGATCTTGGTGTTGCGCTCCAGGAAGTTCTCGGTGTCACCGGACAGCGCAGATACCGCCGGCAGGGCGAGGAAGCCGTATACCGGGATGCACATCACGAACAGGCCGTACCAGTCGATGCCGATCAGCCAGTACTGCAGCGGGATGGCGACATAGAAGCACAGGCACAGCGCCAGGTGATCGCCGCGGCGGGTGGGCGTCAGCGAAATGAACTCACGCAATGCAAAGAACGACAGCAGGCCAAAGAACACCAGCGTCGCGATCTTGCCGAGGACGAAGCAGAACAGCAGCACCGCGGCCATCACCCACCAGGCGCGGATGCGGGCGTTGAGGTTGTCCACCACCGAGCCGGGCTTGACCCGGCCGAGGATGAAGCCGATCGCGCTGGCGAGTATCAGCACGCCGAACACGCCACCGATCATCCACCAGAAGCTGGGCGGTGCGCGGTCGATGGCCTGCTGCAGGAAACTGCCCAGCGGCAGCTGTTGGAAGACGTTGTTCATGCCAGCTCCACCACGGCGTTGCGGGCGCGTTCCAGGAACTGCGCCTTGTCCTCATCGGCGATGCGGTTGAGCGGCGCACCAAAACGCGCCGTGCACACCAGCGGTACCGGCACCAGGCTGCCCTTGGGCAGGGCACGGCGTGCATTGTCCAGGTACACCGGCACCAGTTCCACATGCGGATAGTGCTGTGCGAGGTGGAACAGGCCGGCCTTGAACGGCTGCGGCAGCGGCTCGTGGTTGCGGGTGCCTTCCGGGAACAGGATCAGTGAATCGCCGGCATCCAGTGCGTCATGCAGTGGCTGCAGCGGATCGCCAACGCATTTGCTGCGGTCGCGCTCGATCAATACCGCATTGAAGCCCTTGTCGGCGATGACCTTGCGTACGCCCTTGCTCCAGTAATCGCGCGCGGCCACTGGCCGGGTACGCTCGCGCAGTGCCGGCGGCAATGCCGACCACAGTGCCACGGTATCCAGATGGCTGGCGTGATTGGCGAAGTAGATGCGCTGGGTGTCGGTGGGGCGACTGCCTGCCCAGCGTGGGTAGGCGCCAATGAAGACCTTGACGGCGGCGACCAGCAGGCTGGATAGCATCAGGCACTTGCCTTCAGTTGCGCGGCGATGGCGCGGATGCGGGTAATACAGGTGAGCAGCGAGCCGGCGGCGATGACGATGGCGGCTGTAGGCAGTACGTAGGCGGTATTGCCGACCAACTGTTCGATGATGGCCAGTACGCAGGCAATGGTAAGCACCGCCATGCGGTGCTGCTTGGCCATGGGCCCACGGAAATCCTGCGGCAGGCCGAGGCTGGCGCCGGACAGGCGCACGTAGGCGGTGAGTGCGGCGAGCAGGGCCCCCAGCCAGCCCAGCCACGGCATGCCAGCGGCATAGCCCAGGGCGACGATCAACAGCGAGTCGGCGATGCGGTCGGGGTACTCGTTGTACAGCGCACCGGTGGGGGTCTGCTTGCCGCCTTCCATTGCCACCATGCCGTCGAGCAGGTTGCAGATCAGCCGTAGCTGGATACCGACGGCACAGGCGATCAGGCCGGGGATGCCGGGCCAGTACAGCAATGCGGCGGCGCCTGCGGCAGCAAAGAAGATGCTGAGTACCGAAATCTGGTTCGGTGTGACGGATGAGCGTGCCAGCGCGGCGCTGAGGGCTCGGGCCCAGCCGGTGGAACGGGCGGCAATTGGTCGACGGTCTTCCTTTCCCATGGGCCGATGGTAGTGCATTGGCGGTGACGGGGGACAGATTGGATGGCGTTGTGGCGGTAGAGGTGGGTGGGGAGGGTGTTGTTGAAGATGTGCGGAGTGGGCTTTCCAGCCTCTGCTTCTGTGGTCGCTTTTGTTGTGGCTTTGGCTTTTGTTGTGGCTTTGGCTTTGGCTTT
>NZ_DLJW01000113.1:62838-125833 GCF_002477705.1 Stenotrophomonas sp. UBA7606
CTTCTCCCGCTTGCGGGAGAAGGTGCCCGGAGGGCGGATGAGGGGGCTTGTGGCTTCTTGCTTTGGCTTTTGCTGAAACCCAGACCCAAATCCAAGGCACCCTCATCCCACCCCTTCTCCCGCAGGCGGGAGAAGGGCTAGAGCCAAAGCCAAAGCCAAAGCCAAAGCCAAAGCCAAAGCGACAAGCACAACAAAAAAGGCCGCCCCTGCGGGCGGCCTTTCCTGTTCAAACGTTATTGCAGCCTTACTTCAGCTTTGCAGCCTTGCGCAGGGCTTCGGCGCGATCGGTCTGCTCCCACGAGAACGCGGTGGCGTTCTGGGTCTTGCCGTCGCCGTCGACGTACGAGAATTCCTTCGGCTTGCGGCCGAAGTGGCCGTAAGCAGCGGTCTGCTGGTACATCGGGTGGATCAGGTCCAGCATCTTGATGATGCCGTACGGGCGCAGGTCGAAGTGCGCACGGATCAGCTTCTCGATCTGTGCGTCCGGGATCTTGCCGGTGCCGAAGGTGGTGACCGAGATCGAGGTCGGCTCGGCCACGCCGATGGCGTAGGAGACCTGCACTTCGCACTTGTCGGCCAGACCGGCGGCAACCACGTTCTTGGCGACGTAACGGGCAGCGTAAGCGGCCGAACGGTCAACCTTGGACGGATCCTTGCCCGAGAACGCACCACCACCGTGACGGGCCATGCCGCCGTAGGTGTCGACGATGATCTTGCGGCCGGTCAGGCCGCAGTCGCCCACCGGGCCGCCGATCACGAAGATGCCGGTCGGGTTGATGTGCACCTTGTTCTTCGGCAGCTTGTCCAGCCATGCCTTCGGCAGCACCGGCTTGAGGATGTGCTCGCGCACGGCCTCGATCAGGTCCTTCTGCTTCACGCCCGGGTCGTGCTGGGTCGACAGCACCACCGCGTCCAGGCCTTCGATCTTGCCGTCCTGGCCGTAACGCAGGGTCACCTGGCTCTTGGCGTCCGGGCGCAGCCACGGCAGCGGCGAGTTCTTCTTCTTGCGGACCTTGGCCTGCTGCTCGACCAGACGGTGCGAGTAGTAGATCGGCGCCGGCATGTATTCCGGGGCTTCATTGCAGGCATAGCCGAACATCAGGCCCTGGTCGCCAGCGCCCTGTTCTTCCGGCTTCTTTGCCTTCTTGTTGGTGCCATCAACGCCGGCAGCGATGTCCGGCGACTGCTTGCCCAGCATGTTGATGATGGCGCAGGTGTGGCCGTCGAAGCCGACGTTGGAGTTGTCGTAGCCGATTTCGTTGATGACGTTGCGGGTCAGTTCTTCGATATCGACCCACGCCGAGGTGGTCACTTCACCGGCGACAATCGCCGCACCGGTCTTGACCAGGGTTTCGCAGGCCACGCGGGCGCGCTTGTCCTGGGCCAGGATCGCGTCCAGCACCGCATCGGAGATCTGGTCGGCAATCTTGTCCGGATGGCCTTCGGAGACCGATTCGGAGGTGAACAGGTAGCTGGACATCGGGCTATATATCCCTTGATTCGGATGGAAAGATGGGCGCGAATGATACACGCTCGGCCCCTTGACGGAATAGTGCCGATGCGGCTGTTGCCATACGGTTAAGGCGGGGTCACCAAATTGCCGCAAATCCGCAACCGGCCTGCCTTGTGGCGGGCGCAGGCTCCCGGCCAATGGGCCGTCAGGGAGACCTTGCCATGCAACAGATCGCGCAGCGCCTGCAGCAACGCTACCCCGATTGGTTCCACGGACCGCGCGGCCATTTGGCCCGGCCGCTGCTGCGCACCGTGGGGCGCTGGTCACGTTTTGCGCAGATGGACGCCTTCCTGCAGCGCAGTGCCGGGTTGCAGGGCTTCGCCTTTGTCAGCGCCGCGCTGGGCTTCCTGGATGCCGGTTATGCGGTGGACGCCGCGGCGCTGGCGCGGATACCGGCCAGCGGGCGGCTGCTGATCGTCGCCAACCACCCCTCCGGCGCGCTGGATGCGCTGGCCCTGCTGGATGCGGTGGGCAAGGTGCGCAGCGATGTACGGATCATCGCCAACGACATGTTGCTGGAGCTGGAACCCCTTCGCGAGCTGCTGCTGCCGGTGCGCATCCTCGGCGGCCGCGCCCAACGCGCCAGCCTGCAGGCGGTGGAACAGGCACTGCAGGCCGAGCAGTGCGTGATCGTGTTCCCGGCCGGGGAGGTCTCGCGGCTGTCGTTGCAGGGCATCCGTGATGGCCGCTGGAACCGCGGCTTTGTGCGTTTTGCCCGAGCCTGTGCGGCACCGGTGCTGCCGGTGCGGGTGCTGGCGCGTAACTCGGCGCTGTTCTACGGCGCCTCGGCGGTGTTCAAACCGGCCGGTACGGCGCTGCTGGCGCGGGAGATGTTCGCCCGCCGCAAACGCCCGCTGCGGCTGCAGATCGGCCAGCTGATGCAGCTGGACCCGCGGCAGGAACCCGGCCAGCAGCTGCAGGCGGTGCGCGATGCGCTTTACGCCCTGGGCACCGCAGCGCAGGACAGCGCCGCAACGGAGCAGCGCCCGCAGGCGCTGGCCGCGCCGCTGCCTGCCGCCGAGCTGGCAGCCGCCATCGAGGCGACCGAGCTGCTGGGCCAGACCGGCGACGGCAAGCAGATCCGCCTGGCTCGCTGCGCTGCCGATTCACCGTTGCTGCTGGAGCTGGGCCGGCTGCGGGAGCTGACCTTCCGCGAAGTAGGCGAGGGCACCGGCCGCAGCCGTGACCTGGACGACTTCGACCCGCATTACCAGCACATCGTGGTCTGGGATGCGCCGGCCCAGTGCATTGCCGGCGCCTACCGGGTGATGCGCGGCGCACCGGCGCTGGCCCGCAGTGGCCTGCAGGGGCTGTATACCGCCGGCCTGTTCCGCTATTCGGATGACGCCATCCCGCGTATCGCCGAGGGCCTGGAGCTGGGCCGCAGCTTCGTGGTGCCGGCGTACTGGGGCAGCCGCAGCCTGGATTACCTGTGGCAGGGCATTGGCGCCTATCTGGCCAGTCAGCCGGGTGTGCGCTATCTGTTTGGCGCGGTGTCGATCAGCGCCGCGCTGCCGCGCGCGGCGCGCGAGCAGCTGGTGGCCTATTACCAGCACTACTACGGTGCCGGCGCCGGCCTGGCCGAGTCCAACCGGCCATTCCAGTACTTTGCCGCGCCACCGAGTTTCGGCGAGCTGGGCGCGCAGGCCGCCTTCGATGTGCTCAAGGCCAACCTGGCGGCGCTGGGCACCAGCGTGCCGACGCTGTACCGCCAGTACACCGACCTGTGCGAGCCGGGTGGCGCGCGCTTCCTGGCCTTTGGCGTGGACCCGGATTTCAGCGATTCCATCGATGGCCTGATCGAAGTGGACCTGCAGGCCATCCGCCCGCACAAACGCAAACGCTATCTGCGTGATGCCGGAGCAACGGCATGAGTGCGGTGCCGCTGTTGCCGCCATACCGGCGCGCGGTGTTCATCTCCGACACGCATCTGGGCGCGCGCCATTGCCATGCGGCGGAACTGGCGCGCTTCCTCGCCAGCCTTCGTTGCGAACGTCTGTATCTGGTCGGCGACATCGTCGATCTATGGTGGCTTTCCCATAAGCGTGCAACCTGGCAGCAGGCGCACAACGAGGTGATCGAAGCCCTGCATGCGCTGCGCCGCGCAGGCACCGAGATCATCTACATCCCCGGTAATCACGACGCGCCGCTGCGGCGCACCTGTGGCCTGATGCTGCCGGCCATGCAGGTACGCCGCCGCGCCATCCACACCACCGCCGATGGCCGGCGCCTGCTGGTGGTGCACGGTGACGATTACGACGGCATCACCCATTTTGGTGGCCTGCAGGAGCGCTTTGGCGACTGGCTGTACTACCGCATCCTTACCGGCAACCGCCTGCTCAATGCCGTGCGGCGGCGGCTGGGCATGCGCTACTGGTCGCTGTCGGAGTTCCTCAAGCGGCAAAGCGGTGCGGCCGAGCGCTATATCGCGCGCTTCGTGCAGGCAGGGCTGGCCGATGTGCGTCGGCGCGGCCTGGACGGCATCATCTGCGGCCATATCCATCGCGCCGCGCTGGTCGAGCATGACGGCCTGGTCTATGCCAATGACGGCGACTGGGTGGAAAGCCTGACCGCGCTGGCCGAGGACCCGGATGGCAGCCTGCGTCTGCTCGATCATTCCGGCCGCAGCCTGGTATGCCTGCCAGGCAACCGGCGGCTGGCGCAGGCAGCCTGATTACGGGTCTGACTTCATCCTCACCTGCCGGGCGGCTATGCTGAGCTCAGCCGACGAGCGGGGAGTATCGGGGTGGCAGGCAAGCAACCAGCATCGATCGCGATAGGCTTGTGTGTGCTGTGGTTGCTGCTGGCGCCGCCGGCAGCGGCGGCAGAGGTGGTGCCGGCCTTGAGCTACGAGCAGGCGCGTCAGCGCCTGGAGCAGGTGTCCGATGCGCTGGCCGCCGCCGATGCAGGGGTACGCAACAAGCTGGATCTACAGGATGCCAGCCGTTATCTGCGCTTGCCGGAAATCACCGCCGACGTGCGCCGCATGCAGTTCCAGAAGACCTTGAACCTGCCCTTGGGTTCATTGGCACCGGTGGCTGAGGCGTTTGGCATCGAGTCGCCGCTGGAGTTCGGCGAGCGCGACTGGCGTACACGTCCCATTGTTACTGCCAGCGTGCCCTTGTACAGCGGTGGCCTGATCCCGGCCGCGCAAGGGGCTGCACAGGCCGCCAGCGAACTGGCCCAAGCCGATCGCGAACTGCAGCGGCAATCCTTGTCGCTGCAGCTGGTGCAGGCTTACTTCGGTCAGCAGTTGGCCGAGCAGGCGGTACAGGTGCGCCGTGACGTGCGTGACGGTCTGCAGCGGCACCTCGAAGATGCGCAGAAGCTCGAACGCGAGGGCTTTGCCACCAAGGCGCAGCGGCTGCAGGCCAACGTCGCCCGCGACAAGGCCGAGCGCGAGTACCAGAAGGCCGTCAACGATCTGTCCACCCTGCAGCAGGCGTTGGCCACCTTGCTGCGCAGTGGTGTCACGGTTGCGACGACGTCGCCGCTGTTCGTAATCAATGGCCCGGTCGGTGCGCGTGAGGAGTTCGAGCGCAGCGCCCAGCAGCGGCATCCGCAGGTTGGCCGGCTGCGCGCGTTGGCCGCGCAGGCCGAGCAGGGCGTGCGTGCACAGCAGGCCAAGCTCAAGCCGCAGATCTATCTGTTCGGCCAATACGACCTGCGCCGTCGCGATGCGTTGTTGACCGACGCCGACTGGGCATTCGGCATCGGCCTGCGCTACACCTTCCTGTCGCCGACGGCGCGGCCGCTGCAGGTCAGCGCGGCGCGCGCGCAGCTGGAGCAGGCGCAGTCGGGGTTGAGCGAGGTGGAGAACCAGTTGCAGCTCGGTGTCGGCAAGGCCTGGAACGAGCTGGAGACCGCCCGCGCGCAGTTCCAGCTGCTGGACAGCAGCATCGCCCAGGCGCAGGAAAACCTGCGTCTGCAGGAGCTGTCGTTCCGCGAAGGCCAGTCGACTTCGCTGGATGTGATCGACGCACGCCTGGGCCTGGGTGGGGCACAGGTGGAGCGTGCACAGGCCGCCTATCAGTTCGACGTGGCGCTGGCGCAGCTGCTGGAAGTGAGCGGGCAGCTGCAACGTTTTGACGACTACCGCCAACGCGCGGACAAGGTGCTGGAATGAGCGATTCGCTGCAGGTGGAGACCAATCCGCGGCAACGCCGCGTGTTCCCGATTGCCGGCGTGGTGCTGCTGGTGCTGGTGGCGGTCGGCCTGTGGCTGGGCCTGCGCAGCCCGCCGGACCAGGTGCAGGGCATGGCCGATGCCGACAACGTCAATGTCGCCGCCAAGGTCACCGCGCGCCTGCAGCAGTTGCATGTGCGCGAAGGCGACCGGGTCAAGGCCGGGCAGGTGCTGTTCGATCTCGACAGCCCAGAGGTCGCCGCCAAGGAACGCCAGGCCGACGCGGTGGTGGCTGCGGCTGCGGCGATGGCATCCAAGGCCGAGGAGGGCGCACGCAGCGAGGACATCCGCGCCGCCGAAGCCAACTGGAAGCGTGCGCAGGCCGGTGCCGAGCTGGCGACCAGCACCTTCCGCCGGCTCGACAATCTTTATGCCGAAGGCGTGGTGAGCCGGCAGAAGCGCGACGAAGCACAGGCGCAGGCGCGCAGTGCCAACGAGCTGACCCGCGCTGCCCGCGCGCAGTACGACCTTGCCCTGGCTGGTGCCCGCGTGCAGGACAAGGACGCGGCACTGGCGCAGATGCGGCAAGCGGAGGGCGCCAAGGCCGAGGTCGATGCGGCCCGGCAGGAAACCCAGGGCCGCGCGCCGCTGGCCGGCGAGGTTGGCAAGCGCATGGCCGATATCGGTGAGCTGGTACCGGCCGGCTATCCGGTTTTCACCCTGGTCGACATCGACCATATGTGGGTGGCGCTGAACCTGCGCGAGGATCAGATGAACGGGCTCAAGCCCGGCGCCCGCCTGCAGGGCACGATTCCGGCGCTGCAGGATCGCAGTGCAGCGTTCGAGGTCTATTTCATCAACCCGGCCGGTGACTACGCCACCTGGCGCAGCACGCGGCAGTCCTCCGGCTATGACGTGCGCAGCTTCGAAGTACGGGCGCGGCCGCAGCAGGCAATCGAAGGATTCCGGCCGGGCATGAGCGTGCTGTTTGCATGGCCGCAGGACTGACATCTGCCCACGCCTTCGCCGCCTCGCTGCGGCGCGAGCTGCAGCACTGGCGCAGTGACCGCTGGGAGCTGGCACTGGTGACGGTGCTACCGCTGCTGCTGATGGCGCTGATGATGTGGTTGTTTTCCGGCTCGGTGCTGCGGCAGGTGCCGATTGCCCTGGTGGACCTGGATCACAGCCCGATCAGTCGTGGCTTGGCACGTGCCATCGATGACAGCCCCGGCGTGCGGGTGGCAAGCCAGCCGGCGTCGCTGCAGCAGGCGCAGGCGCAACTGCGGGCGCTGGAAGTGTTTGCCATCGTGCTGGTGCCGCGCGACCTGAGCCGGCGCGCGCTGCGTGGCGAAACCTTGTCGGTCTACGCCTTCTACAACGCCACCTACATGGCGACCGGGCAATCAGCCGGGCGCGATATTGGCGACGCGGTGAGCGCCTACAACGCGCGCATGCTCAAGCAGCAGATCGCGCTGCAGGTTGGCCCGGCAAAACTGCGTGGGCCGCCGGTGACGGTGCAGGCGACGGTGCTGTCCAACCCGGCGCGCAGCTATGAACTGTTCCTGCTGCCGCTGATCTTCCCGGCCATGCTGTCCCTGCTGGCCGCGCTCGCCGCCGGCGCCGCGTTTGGGCGCGAGCAGCGCGATGGCCTGCTCGGCGACTGGTTGCAGCAACGGCCGTGGGCGGCGATGGCCGGCAAGCTGTTTCCGTATGTCACGCTGTTCTCGGTGTATGGCGCGTTTGGTGTGTTGTATCTGGCCTATGTGCGCGGTGACGGCATCGCCGGCAGTCTGTGGCTGATGCTGCTGGCGCAGCCGCTGTTCTACCTGGCCTGCTGCAGTTTCGCGCTGCTGTTCATTGCCGTGACCCGCGACACCTGCACGGGCCTGTCGGCGGTGGGTCTGACGATTGGTACGGCGTTGGCGTTCTCCGGTGCCACCTTCCCGGTGATCGAGGCACCGTTGTTCACCCGCGTCTGGAACATGTTGCTGCCGCTCACCGCCTATGTGCAGGTGCAGATGCAGCAGTTGTTCATGGGCGCGTCTTGGCAGGTGTCGCTGCGGCCGCTGGCGGTGCTGTTGTTGATGAGCGTGGTGGCCGGCGGTTTGGGGGCCTGCCTGCTGCTACGTGCAGCCCGCCAGCAGGCACGCGCATGAGCGGCTTTGGCGCAGGCTTCCGGAGCGCCTTGCAGGCCATGTTCGCCGACCCGGCCGCGCGCGCGGTGATGATAGGCGCGGTGCTGCTGTACTCGTTCTTCTACCCGGCGGCCTATCGCCATCAGGTTGCCAGTGACCTGCCGATCGCGGTGGTGGACGCCGACCACAGTGCCACCAGTCGCGAGCTGATCCGGCATGTGGATGCACTGCTCGCGGTACGGGTGGTCAGCCAGCCAGCGGATCTTGGTCAGGCCAAACAGCAACTGTTGCGCGGCGAGGTGGATGGCATCGTGCTGATCCCGCAGCGGCTGGAGCGTGACATCCTGCGCGGCGGCAGCGGCCAACTGGTGCTGCTGGGCAACGGCGCCTACCTGAGCCGGGCCAGCACCATCCTCAATGGGCTGGCTGAAGGCATCACCGGCTTTGGACGCCAGCAGGCCGTGCGCCAGGCGGCGTTCATGGGCGCGCCGCAGGCAGCGCCGCTGCAACTGGTGCAGCGGCCGCTGTACAACACGCGCGAAGGCTATGGCAGCAGCGTGGTGCCCGGCGTATCGGAACTGATCGTGCACCAGACCCTGCTGCTCGGTATCGGTGTACTGCTAGGTAGCCGCCGCGCGCAGCTGGGCAGGCGATTGCAGTTCGACCTGCCGACCTTGTCCGGCATGGCCTTGGCGTTCACTGTGGTGGCGGTATGCGGACTGCTGTACTACGTCGGCTTCACCGCTTGGGCGCAGGACTATCCGCGCGGCGGCAATATCCCGGGAATGTTGTTGGCGGTGCTGCTGTCCGCGCTGGCGACGGTGCCGTTCGGGATGTTCATCGCCAGTTTCTTCGATACCCGCGAGCGGGCCTTCCAATACGTCACCGCGGTATCGATCCCGCTGTTTTTCCTGTCCAACCTGTCGTGGCCGGCGATTGCCTCGCCGCCAGCGCTGGTGGCGCTGGCCAAAATGCTGCCGACGACCGCCGGCATCAACGCCATCGTCCGCACCCAGCAGTTGGGTGCGCGCCTGCCCGAGATAGCTGGCGAGCTGCTGAACCTGTTGTTGCTGGCGCTGCTGTACGGAAGCCTGGTGCTTTGGCGGCTGCATGGCCGGCGGCGGCACTGAGCGCAGCGTTGGCTGCTAGCATCGGCGGCATGGATTCCCTCAGTCAGATCGTTCTCGGTGGCACCATTGCCGCCGCCATCACCCCCGCCGCCCATCGTCGCGCCGCCTTGCTGGCCGGTGCTGCGCTGGCCACGCTGCCGGATCTCGACGGCTTGGCGATCATGGCCTTCACCGACAACCCGGTGAGCCTGATGACGGTGCACCGCAGCTTCAGCCATTCGCTGTTCGTGCTGCCCTTGCTGGGCACCTTGATCTGGTGGTTGTACAAGCGCTTCGGCCATGGCCGCGTCGCCCAGGCGCCGAAGCGCTGGTGGTGGGCGATGGTGCTGGCATTGGTGACCCATCCGCTGCTGGATGCCTTCACTGTTTACGGCACGCAGCTGTGGTGGCCGCTGACGCCGCCACCGACAATGTGGTCCAGCGTCTTCATCATCGATCCGCTGTATACGATCTGGTTGTTGGTCGCCTGCGGCATTGCCTGGTTCGCGCGTGCCCGGCCGTTGGCGCAACGCACGCTGGTGGCGGGCCTGGTGTTGAGCAGCGGTTATCTGGGCTGGTCGTTGATCGCCAAGGCGCAGGTGGATCGGGTTGCCGCGCAGTCCTTGGCGCAGATGGGCCTGGCCGATGCGCCGCGTTTCTCGGTGCCGATGCCGTTCAACACTTTGCTGTGGCGGGTAGTGGCGATGACGCCGCAGGGCTATGTGGTCGGTGATCGCTCGCTATGGGCCGATCACGGGCCCATGCAGTTCCAGGGCTATCCGTCGAATGTGCAGGCATTGCGGCAGGCCGCCGATGTGCCTGCGGTGCAGCGGTTGGGCTGGTTCAACCACGGCTTCATGCGCGCGCAGGTAGTCGATGGCGAACTAGTGCTCAGCGATCTGCGCATGGGCCTGGAGCCGGAGTACAACTTCAACTTCGCTGTTGCCAACGAACGCGGTGGCCAGTGGCAGGCGATGCCACCACGGCAGGTGATGCCGGCCTATCGACAGGCCGGCAATCGTGACGTGCTCAAGCAGCGTCTGGCGCAGGTGTGGCAGCGTATCTGGCGCGCGCCGGTGGCAAGCGACGCCGCCGCCACTCAGTAGACCGTGGCGCGGGCCTGTACGAAGGAATAGAAGAACACGGCATTGGGGTCGTTCTGCACCTGGGTGAACTCGGCGCGCATGCCATCCACTGTGGCCTGGTCGACCTTGCCGGCTTCCAGCAGTTGCTCGGCCGCTGACAGCAGCAGTTCTTCCCACAGCGCGAACATCACCTTGCGCCTGGCGGGCTCGCGGTTGTCCAGGTGCACGGTCTTGGTCTGCGTCTGCACATCGCGGAAACCGCCGGCCAGCAGCAGGTTGCCCAGCTTGGCCCCGACGAACGGGTCACCGCCGCTGTCGATCTGGTAGTCGTTGAAGGCCATCCAGTAGCGCCACAGGTTGGGCGAGTAAGGGTCGAGCAGGAATGAGGCATTCATCACCTCGGTGACAAATACCGGTGAGCCCGGGCTCAGTACGCGGCGTACCTCGGCCAGTGCGCGCGCTGGTGAGGGCACGTGTTCCAGCACCCAGCACAGGAAGGCGCCATCAAAACTGCGGGGCTCGAAGGGCAGGTCGCTGGCGTTGGCGCGTTGGAACTCGGCGCGTTCCTGCAGCCACGGCACCTGCGCCAGATGTGCATTGGCGGCGGCCAACTGACGTTCGTTGAGATCGATGCCGGTCACCCGCAGGTCGGGGAAGCGGCGCAGCAGGATCTCGGTCTGCGCGCCGACCCCGCTGCCTACTTCCAGGATATGGCGGGCATTGCAGAAATCGATGTCATGGAAGATCGCCGGCTCGAACAGGCGGGCCTGCTTGCGCAGCCGGGCCTGTTCGGTGGCGGAGAAACCATGCAGGTAGGGGAAGTCGTTGAGGGTCATAAAGCAGTGTCATGCAACAAGCCCCCAAGTATCGCCAGCGCCTGTTACCGCGGTGCATACGCTGCGGAACCCAGCATTGCGCTGGCCGTGGCAATGCTGCCGTGGCAAGGGCCGGGCGCCAGCAGTCTGCTCATGGTCATTGGTTCTCAGCAATCGGCTCCGGGACCAGGCGGGCGGATGCGATGGTGGCTGGGACAGCGCCGCGCGGCCGGTTCGCGCAGAAGGCAGAAGTGGATTTGTTCCGAAAATGAAACGAATCATTGGAATTTGAGTAATTGTTCTAATTTTGCCGATAAATACAATGGCCGCCAACAAGCACGGATCGGCCTGTCGCCGGTCTGCTTCTCCTTCCAAGGATCCGATCATGAGCAGCCAAGTCATCTCCCTGTACAAGAAGCGCCGTTCCCAGTACGCCCTCGGCAAGAATGTGCCGATCAGCCAGGCCGAGACCACCGAGCTGATCAAGCAGGCCATGCGCGAGGCGCCGTCGGCCTTCAACGCACAGTCCTCGCGCGCGCTGATCCTGTTTGGCGCCGAGAGCCAGAAGTTCTGGGAGCTGGCCAAGGATGAACTGCGCAAGATCGTGCCGGCCGAGGCCTTTGCTGCCACCGAAGGCAAGCTGACCAGCTTCGCTGCCGGCGCCGGCACCGTGCTGTATTTCGTCGACACCGACGTGGTGAAGGGCCTGCAGGAGCAGTTCGCGCTGTACGCCGACAACTTCCCGGTATGGGCCGAGCAGTCCAACGGCATGGCCCAGTTCGCGGTGTGGACGGCACTGGCCGATGCCGGTATCGGCGCCAGCCTGCAGCACTACAACCCGCTGGTGGACGAGGCGGTGCGCAAGGAATGGGGCGTCCATGGCAACTGGCAGCTGCGTGCGCAGATGCCGTTCGGCTCCAACGAAGCACCGTTCGGCGAGAAGAGCTACATGGAAGACGAAGCCCGTTTCAAGGTTTTCGGCTGAGCCACGTCGACGCGGATCTCTCCCCCGCGCGTTGATGCAGGCCGACCCGACCCGCCAGCCCCGCTGGCGGGTTTTTTTCTGCCAGGTTCTGTAGTGCCGAGCCATGCTCGGCAAGAGCCTGCCCGAAAATCTGGATCGCACGTTCACTGCGCGTACTTCGGGCTCGTCTGCGTCGCGACCTAGGCCGCGCCTACCGCCTCGGCATCGATCAGCGCGTTGAAATAATCACGGGTCAGGCGCAGCTGCGCATCGGCGGTTTCGGCGGAATTGACCACCGCGCGGAAGGCGGCGTTTTCCGGCCGGTCCTTGGCATACCAGCCCAGGTGTTTGCGGGCGATGCGCACGCCCTGCGGCTCGCCGTAGAAGGCGTGCAGGTCGGTGAGATGTCCCAGCAGGATGTCGCGTACTTCCTCCACCGAGGGCGGTGGCAGCTGCTCGCCGGTGGCAAGGTAGTGGGCGATCTCGCGGAAGATCCACGGCCGGCCCTGTGCGGCACGGCCCACCATCACCGCATCGGCGCCGGTGTGCTTGAGCACCTGTTCGGCCTTGCGCGGTGAATCCACGTCGCCATTGGCCAGTACCGGGATCTTCAGCATCGCCTTGATCGCGGCGATGGTGTCGTACTCGGCCACGCCGGTGTAGTGCTGGTCGCGGGTACGGCCGTGGATGGCCAACGCGGCGATGCCGCTGTCCTCGGCAATGCGGGCGATGGTCGGCGCGTTGCGCACGTCCGCGCACCAGCCGGTGCGGATCTTCAAGGTCACCGGAACGTCAACGGCATTGACCACCGCTTCGAGAATACGTGCGACCAGCGCCTCATCACGCATCAGTGCCGAGCCGGCCCAGGCGTTGCAGACCTTCTTGGCCGGGCAGCCCATGTTGATGTCGATGATCTGCGCGCCGTGGTCGACGTTGTAGCGTGCCGCCTCGGCCAGCTGCTGCGGCTCGGTGCCAGCGATCTGCACGCTGATCGGGGCGGGTTCGCCGGCATGATCCATGCGGTGGATGGACTTGCGGGTGTTCCAGAAACGGGGATCGCTGATCGTCATTTCCGACGCAGCCAAGCCCGCGCCCAGCCGTTTGCACAGCTGGCGGAAAGGTTTGTCGGTGACGCCGGCCATGGGCGCGAGCACCACATTGGGTGCGATGGTGTAGGGGCCGATCTGCATGGGGCTATTGTACGGCGCGGGCCGTAACCCGGGCTGTGTGGGGATGTGGGAGTGGCGTAAGCCGCGAAGCTGGCAATGCGCAAAAGGCCAGAGAGCTTACCCCTCCCCAACCCTCCCCTGCTGCGCAAGGGAGGGGGCAAAGCCGGGCCTCAGGCGTCGGCCGGGGTCATCTTCGGCATCGACAGAGCCGCGCCTTCGTTCTCGGTCGAACGCGCGGCGTACTGGTTGGCGAAGCGCACATGCTTGATGAACGACGCCTCCGGGGCCTGTGCCAGCGACGCGGCCAGCGCGCCGTTGAAGGCATCCCCGGCGCCGGTGGTGTCCACCACCTGCACCGATTCGGCAGCCACGCGGTAGTAGGGCTGGCTGTCGCCGCGCAGCTTGTCCTCGTCGTGCGAGACAAACACGCCCACCGCGCCCAGGGTCACCACCACGGTGTTGCCGGATAACTTGCGGCACAGCGCGTGCAGGCTGGCACCATCCAGGGTGGCCACGTCATCTGCCTCGATGCGCTCACCGACATGGCGGCCGAGCAGGGCGGCAAACTCGGTTTCGTTGGGGGTCAGCACATCGGCCAGCTTGAGCAGGCCGATGGTGGACGGGGCATTGGCCGGGGCGGCGTTGAGCATGGTCAGCACGCCGGCCTCGCGCGCCAGCGCCAGTGCCGCCTCGATGGTTTCCACCGGCGATTCCAGCTGCGCCAGCAGGACCTTGGCGGCGCTGACCAGGGCCGCATTGGCGGCCACGAAGCCCATGCTCAACGAGGCGTTGGCGCCGGCGCCGATCACGATCGAGTTGCGGCCACGGCCATCGACGTAGATGCCTGCGGTGCCGGTGGGTTCGTCACTGGCTTCGGCCACCAGCGCGATGCCGTCGGCAGCGGCCAGTTGGCGGGCCAGCGCGCCGCCGGCATCGGCACCCAGGGCGCAGACAAAACTGGTCTGCGCGCCGGCGCGGCCAGCGGCCACCGCCTGGTTGAAGCCCTTGCCGCCGGGGCCGGTGCTGTAACGGCCAGCAATCGTCGCTCCCGGCGCGGGCAGGGCATCGCAGCGCCAGACGTGATCGACATTGAAGGAACCAGCAACGACAACAGAACTCATGGAATCTACGTCTCTAAGGTGGCGATGAAGCAGCAGCTGCGGTGGTCGGGCAGGAAGCGTTCGGCCGGGTTGGATCAGGTGAAATGGGTCAGCACGCCGGCGATGGTGGCGGTCATCAAGGTGGCGATGGTGCCGCCCAGAACCGCACGCAGGCCGAACTTGGCCAGGTCCTGGCGACGGTCCGGGGCCAGCCCGCCGATGCCGCCGATCTGGATGGCGATCGAGCTGAAGTTGGCGAAGCCGCACAGGGCGTAGGTGGCGATCAGGCGGCCTTCCTCACTGAGGGTGACGCCGGCAACATTGCCCTTGATGATCTCCGACAGGTCCATGTAGGCGACAAATTCGTTGATCACGACCTTCTGGCCAATCAGCGAGCCGACCGTGGTGGCGTCAGCCCACGGGGTGCCGATCACCCAGGCAATCGGGGCCAGCACATAGCCGAAGATGGTCGCCAGGTTGGTCGGCTTGCCGATGGCGGCGGCCAGGCCGGTCACGTCGCCGATCCAGGTCAGCGGCGCATTGAGCAGGGCGATCAGGGCGATGAAGGCCAGCAGCATGGCGCCGATGTTCAGTGCAAGGCGCAGGCCGTCGCCGGCACCGGCGGCGGCGGCGTCGATGATGTTGGAGGAGGTCTTTTCCACTTCCATCTTGACTGTGCCACGGGTCAGCGGGGTGCCGGTTTCGGGCACCAGCAGCTTGGAAATCACCAGGGTGGCCGGTGCGGCCATGATCGATGCGGCCAGCAGGTGCTTGGCGTAGAAGGCCTGGGCCACCGGGTCGCCACCGCCGAGCATGCCCACATAGGCGGCCAGCACGCCGCCGGCGATGTGCGCCATGCCGCCGATCATCATGGTGATCAGCTCGGACTGGGTCATCTTGGAGATGTAGGGGCGCACGGTCAGCGGCGCCTCGGTCTGGCCGATGAAGACGCTGGCGCAGACGCTGGTGGTTTCGGCACCAGACACACGCATCACCTTGGTGATGGCCGCCGCCATGACCCGCACGATGGCCTGCATCACCCCCAGGTGGTACATCACGCCCATCAGCGCCGAGAAGAAGATGATGGTCGGCAGCACCTGGAAGGCGAAGATGAAGCCGTACTTGGGCACATCCATCAGGCTGCCGAAAATGAAGTTGGAGCCTTCATTGACGAAGCTCAGGATCTTGACGAAGCCCTTGCCCAGCCAGTCGAACACGTCGCGGCCGCCCGGAACCAGCAGCACCAGCGCGGCAAACGCGATCTGCAACGTAATACCGGTAGCAACCAGCTTCCAGTCAATGGCTTTCTTGTTGTTGGAGAACAGCCAGGTGATGCCCAAAAGCACCGCCAGGCCGAACAGGCCGAAGCCGATTCTGCCCAAACCTTCGAACATGAGTAATCCCCGGGCGTGCCCGCAAAAGACGCAAGCCTAGAGCAGCGGCTGATGCCGGGCAAGAATATCCATGGCATGAGGCCGAATTTGCCGCGATTGCGCCGGTATCGGCAAGGTCCGGGGGGCAGGCCGGCGCGCAGCCAGGGTTACACTGGGGGCCTGGCTGCGCGACTGCCGCGCAGCGTCCAATTGTTGGAGCCAGCCATGCAATACCGTCGTCTCGGGTCCTCCGGCCTGCAGCTGTCCGCCTTGTCCTTTGGTGCCTGGGTGACCTTTGGCAGCCAGATCGGGCGCGACGAGTCGCGCAACCTGATTGCCGCGGCCTGGGACAACGGGGTCAACTTCTTTGACAACGCGGAGGGCTATGCCAAGGGCCGCGCTGAACAGGTGATGGGCGATGTGATCGCCGACCTGCGCCTGCCGCGTGACGGCTATTGCGTATCGTCCAAGGTGTTTTTCGGCTCGGCCGAGGAGCCGGCGCCGACCCAGCGCGGCTTGTCGCGCAAGCATGTCACCGATGCCTGCCACGCCGCGCTCAAGCGCCTGCGGGTGGACTATCTGGACCTTTATTACTGCCACCGTCCCGATGCCGAGACCCCGATCGGCGAAACCGTGCTCGCCATGGACGCGCTGATCCGCCAGGGCAAGGTGTTGTATTGGGGCACCTCGGAGTGGTCGGGGGCGCAGATTGCCGAGGCGGTGGCCTTTGCTCGCGCCAACCATCTGTATGCGCCCAGCATGGAGCAGCCGCAGTACAACCTGCTGCACCGCAAGCGCGTGGAGCAGGAGTACGCCGGGCTGTATGGCGACGCGGGGCTGGGTACCACCATCTGGTCGCCGCTGGCCTCGGGTCTGCTGACCGGCAAGTACAACGATGGCATCGCCGCCGATTCGCGCCTGGGCCAACCGTCGCTGGAATGGCTGCAGGGTGCGGTGCTGGGCGAGCCGGCCGATGATCGCCTGGGCAAGGCGCGGCGCTTTACCGCCCTGGCCGCCGAGCTGGGCGAGTCTCCGGCGCAGCTGGCCATTGCCTGGTGCCTGCGCAACCCGCAGGTGTCCAGCGTGATCCTGGGCGCCAGCCGGGTATCGCAGCTGGAAGAGAACCTGCGCGCGCTGGATGTGCTGGCGCGGGTGGAAGAGGGCGCCTGGCAGAAGATCGAGGCCATTTTCGCCTGATCGCGCTGTGGTAGTGCCGAGCCATGCTCGGCAATGCCTTGCCAGCGGGGTTTCAAGCCCGGGGCATATGTGGGGGTAAATCGCGCGGCCATTGATCAGGCAGATTGCGGGCCGGGTGGTGGTTGCAGTGCTCCCAGCGTCGCGGCTTGTGCCGCTGATGAGATGGGCCGGCAAGGCCTTGCCGAGCATGGCTCGGCACTACCTGGCCCTCCCTTGCGCCGCAGGCGTAGGGCGGGGGGCTTTGGGGGGATTGGCTTTTGCGCCTTCCGGCGTAGCAGGCTTGGCGGCTTACGTCGCTCTTGCCTTGGTTGTTGAAAATAGTTCTTGCATCGCTATTGAGAATCATTATCATCAACTCCGTCCCCAGCACGGAATCACGATGATGTCCGCTCAGCCCATTCTGCTTCGCCCGCGTACCCTCCACCTGCCGCAGCGTCCGGTCCAGTTGATGTCGGCCGACGGTGCAATCGACAGCAGTGCCCTGCTCAAGGGCCAGCGCGAAATCCTGATCCAGCACGGCGACAAGGTGTACCGCCTGCGCCATACCAGCAACGACAAGCTGATCCTGACCAAGTAATACCGGCCGCGTTCGCCCGCCAGCCGCCATCGCGCGCGGCAAGCCTGAATCGCACAGCTCTCTCCCCCCTTGGCCGCGGCCGGCCTGTTCGCAGACCGGCCGTCCCGCCAAGGGTTTTGTTTACCCACCGATTCCAGGTTCCCATGATCCGTCCAACTGCCTTGAGCGCTGCCCTGTGGGTGGTGCTTTCCCCCGCGTATGCCGAAACCTCGGCCGCGCCCGACGTCCACGACTTCGACCGTATGCAGGTCACCGCAACCCGTACCGAGCGTGCGGTCAGCGATGTGGCGGCCACCGTGAATGTGATTGACCGCGAGCAGATGGACAAGCAGTTGGCCAACGACATTGCTGATCTGGTGCGCTATGAGCCGGGCGTATCGGTTACCCGCAGCGCCACGCGTTTCGGCCTGGGTGGCTTCCGCATTCGTGGCCTGGACGCCAACCGCGTGCTGATCCAGACCGACGGCATCGCCATGCCGAAGAGCTTCAACATCGGCAGCTTCGCCAACAGCAACCGCGATTTCACCGACCTGGAAACGCTCAAGCGGGTGGAAATTGTGCGCGGGCCGGCCAGTTCGCTGTACGGCTCCGATGCGCTGGGCGGGGTGGTGGCCTTCGTCACCAAGGATCCGGCGGATTACCTGAAGGACGGCAAGGACAGCTACGTCGGGCTGAAGTTCGGCTATGACGGTGACTGGAAAGGCCTGCTTGGCAGCGTGACCACTGCCTTCGGCGGCGAGCGCTGGAGCGGCATGGTCAATGTCAATCACCACCAGGGCCAGGAAACCGCCAGCAAGGGCGATGTGCACAGCCAGGACTACACCCGCACCGCCGCCAATCCGCAGGAGCGTGACGGCCGCAGCGTACTGTCCAAACTGGTTTATGCGCCTGACGATACCCAGCGCTTTCGTCTGACCGTGGAAGGCAACGAGGACATCACCGATACCGATGTCTATTCATCGGTCAACGCCAACCATCCGGTCGCGGCCTCGCGCACCACCACCAGCATGCGCGCGCATGACAAGCAGACCCGGGCGCGGCTCTCGTTCGGCCATGAAATGGATGCACTGCAATCGGCATTCGCCGACAGCCTTACCTGGCAGCTCTACCGGCAGGACAGCGAGACCACCCAGGTCACCGACGAAGGTCGGGTCAACGGCAGCCGTCGCCACCGTGAGTTCAACTTCGACCAGCGCGTGCACGGCGCACAGGCGCAGTTCAACAAGGCGGTGCAGACCGGTACGGTCGAGCATGCGCTGACCTGGGGCTTGGATGGTGCCTGGACCGAGATCCGGCAGAAGCGGGATGGTTTCCAGGTGCTGGCCAATGGCACGGTGAGCAGCAACATCTCGCCGGACAGTTTCCCGGTACGTGATTTCCCCATCAGCAAGACCACCGAGCTGGGCCTGTACGCGCAGGATGAGATGCGCCTGGCCGATGGGCGACTGTCGCTGGTGCCTGGCCTGCGCGTGGACCACTACCGGCTGAAGCCGGAGCTGGACACGATCTTCAGCGAGGACAACCCGGGCATGGCGGTGGCCGCGTTGAACAAGACCAGCGTGTCACCGAAGTTGGGCATGGTGTTGCGGCTGGACGAACAATGGTCGCTGTTTGCCGGCTATGCGCATGGCTTCCGCTCGCCACCGTACAACGACGTCAACCTGGGCTTCACCAACCTGGCCTTCGGTTACACCGCCATCCCCAATCCGGACCTGAAGCCGGAAACCAGCAACGGGCTTGAACTGGGCATCCGCTACATCAGCCCGGCTGTCTATCTGAGCCTGAGCGGCTATTGGAACGACTACCGCGATTTCATCGAATCGCAGCGCTATGTCGGGCGCAATGCGCAGGGCCTGATGGTGTTCCAGTCGCAGAACATCGCCGATGCGCGCATCTATGGCAGCGAGCTCAAGGCCGGTGTGGATTTCGGTGAACTCGCGCAGGCATTGGACGGTTGGGGCTTGTGCGGTGCCGTGGCCTGGTCGCACGGGCAGAACCGCACCGAGGACGTGCCACTGGATTCGGTGGATCCCCTGCGGGCCACGGTGGGTCTGCTGTATGACCGCGAGCACTGGGGCGTGGAACTGGCAGGCACGTTTGCCCGCCGCAAGGATCGCGTGGCATCGGCCGATGTCTATCGACCCGCAGGCTATGGCGTGCTCGACCTGATGGCGCATTGGGAGTTCACCCCTGGCTCGCGGTTCAACCTTGGCGTGTTCAACCTCACCGACCGCAACTACATCGAGTGGTCCGGCATCACCTCCACGCTGGCTGCCGGCAGCAGCGTCGTGGATCGTTTCAGCAGCCCCGGGCGCACGGTATCGGCCAGCGTCTCGGTGTCCTGGTAAGCAAACGGTTCCTCCAGGAACCCGGCGATGGACCGCCAAACGGCCAGGGATGGCCTTCTTTCAACCCCATTAGGAACGCCCATGAAGCTGTCTTCCGCCAGCCTGCCGCTGCTGCTTGTCATCAGCACCGCCGCCAGCGCCGCCCCTGCCGACATCGCCCGCGACCACGACAGCATCCTCAGGATGCAGGGTGAATACACGATCGATTTCGCCTTCGACGAAACCGTGCTGCTCAAGCCTGGTTATGAGCGTGCGCCGGCCATGCGCAGTGGCGGCGATGAAGTGGTGATCGTGGTCGAGGACAGCCCGCGCCGGGTGGTGCTGCAGCACCTGCTGGTGGACAGCAAGAGCGGTCACGTCACCAAGCATTGGCGCCAGGATTGGGTCTACGAGGCGGCGCATCGCTTCGAGTTCAGTGCCGACCAGACCTGGACGGTGCGCTCCATTCCCGCGGAGCTCAACCAGGGGGCATGGACGCAATGCGTCTATGAGGTCAGCGATGCGCCACGCTACTGCGGCACCGGCCGCTGGAGCTATGACAACAACGTATCTACCTGGACCAGTGACCTGAGCTGGCGGCCGCTGCCGCGCCGTGAATACACCAAGCGCAGCGATTACAACGCGCTGGCCGTGGTCAACCAGCACACGCTCACCCCCAATGGCTGGACCCACGAGCAGTTCAACACCAAGGTGCAGCGCAATGCCGACGGCAGCCAGGTGGAGATCGCACGCGAGTTTGGCTTCAACGATTACATCAAGACCACCGAGGTCGACTTCGGCCCGGCCCGCGTGTACTGGGCGGCCACTGCGCCGTTCTGGGCGCAGGTGCGGCAGCGCTGGGGGGCGTATCTGGGCAAGGCACCGGGCGTGCACCTGAAGACCAAGCTGGATGGCATGGCGATGATCATTCCGCTGTTCGAACAGGCGCAGGCCATCCAGGAAGGTGCTGCGCTGGACCCAGGCAAGATCGATGCGGTGTTCGCACAATACGTCGAAGCCGCCCAGTGACCGGGCCCCGCACTTGCCCATGTCAGGTGCAGAAGTCCCGGCAGGCGCAGCATAAGCAGCGAAAAACGCGGGGCCGGCAGGACTGAAGGGCCGCCAGCTAATCCCCCACTCCTGCGCCTGCGGCGCAGGAGTGGGGGCTGATCGCGCAGGGCCAAGCTCACTCCTTGAACATCAGCAGCGCCGCCAGCAGGATCAGCGCGAACGCAGCCCAGTGATTCCATTTCAGCGGTTGCCCCAGATAAGTGGCGGAAAACACCGCGAAAACGACTAGGGTAATGACCTCCTGCATGCCCTTCAGCTGCGGCGCCGAGTACACCGCGCTGCCCAGCCGGTTGCCTGGTACCTGCAGGCAATACTCGAAGAAGGCGATGCCCCAGCTGACCAGGATCACCGTCAGCAGGGGCGCGGACTTGTATTTCAGGTGCCCATACCAGGCCACGGTCATGAAGACGTTGCTGGCGACCAGCAGGAGCACGGGGTACAGGTAGGCGGTGAAGGGCGCGCTGGGCATGTGCAGATTCTTCGGAGCGGGTCGATAGGATAGGCGGGCAGGGTGGTCCCGCCGGGATGTCGCAGGCGGTGGTTTCATTCAAAACCATTCCCCGTTCCACTCTCTTCACATGATTTCTACTCCGGGTACGGCATCTTTCACAAAGCTGAAGACTAGGAGGCTCCATGCGACAGACAAAGGAATCGGCAGGGCTCGTGTTGGTTGTCGAAGACAACCGCAACATCTCCGAGATGATTGGCGAGTACCTGGAAGGCAAGGGGTTCGAGGTGGACTACGCGGTCGATGGCCTGGACGGCTACCGGCTGGCCGCCGAGAACAGCTACGACGTGGTGGTGCTGGACTTGATGCTGCCGCGCCTGGATGGCATCGAGGTCTGCCGGCGGCTGCGCAACGAAGCGCGCAAGTCCACCCCGGTACTGATGCTCACCGCCCGCGACACGCTGGATGACAAGCTCACCGGCCTGGGCTATGGCGCGGATGATTACCTGACCAAGCCCTTCGCCATCCAGGAACTGGAAGCCCGCCTGCGCGCCCTGATCCGCCGTGAACGCCGCCAGGTCGGGGCCGAGGTGCTGAAGGTGGCGGATCTGGTGCTGGACCCGGTGAGCATGCGTGCCACCCGTGCCGGCAACGAGCTGCAGCTCTCGCCGATCGGCCTGCGCCTGCTGACCATCCTGATGCGCGAGTCGCCGCGGGTGGTCACCCGCCAGGAGATCGAGCGTGAGATCTGGGGCAATGGCCTGCCGGATTCGGACACCTTGCGCAGCCATCTGTACAACCTGCGCAAGATCATCGACAAGCCGTTCGACCGCCCCCTGCTGCACACCGTGCAGAGCGCCGGCTATCGCATTGCCGATATCGGCCAGCCCATGGGCTGATGCGGCAGTCAGGCGTGATGGGTTCAGGCAGGCACCGCTGCATGCCAGCTGCAGCGGCCTTTCCTGGCTGTACCCCCGCATACAGCCGGCTTGAATCCCTATAATTGCGCCAGCTTCGGGGGGGAGCGGAATGCCATACGGGTTGCCGCGCAAATTGAGAAGGGCGTTCATCGTGCAGGCGCTGCTGGCGAGCCTGGCGGTGTTGGTGGGCGGCTATCTGGTTGCGCTGGTGATCAAGCATGGCCTGGTGCAGGAGGTGCTGCGCGAGGAAGCCGTACACTTCTGGAGCGCCTACGCCCGCGACCCCCGGCATCCCGCTCCGGACACCCTCAACCTGCAGGGCTATCTGCAAGCGGCCGGGGCTGGCCAGAGCACGCTGCCGCCGGCGCTGCAGCCGCTGCAGCCCGGGTTCCATGAGCTCAAGGACGCCGGCCTGCTGGTCCTGGTGGATGAGCGCAAGGAAGGGCGGTTGTACCTGGTGTTCCAGCGTGCGCAGGCCCAGCGCGCCGCGTTCTGGTTCGGGGTGGTGCCGGTGCTGCTGGTGCTGCTGGCGATTTACGGGGCCAGTTGGATCACCTACCGGGCCTCGTGGCGATTGGTATCGCCGGTGGACTGGCTGGCCCGGCGGGTGGCGCAATGGGACCCGCGCCACCCGGATGTCCACGAACTCTCGCCCGAGCGCCTGCCGGCCGATGTACAGGGGGAAAGCCGGCAGCTGGCGCTGGCCCTGCATGCGATGGCCGGCAAGGTCAGCGAACACGTCGCCCGCGAGCGCAATTTCACCCGCGACGCCAGCCATGAGCTGCGCACGCCGCTCACCGTGATCCGCATGGCCAGCGACATCGGTCTGGCCGACCCTGACCTGACGCCACGCCAGCAGCGCAGCCTGCAGCGCATCCAGCGTGCCGGGCGCGACATGGAGGCGGTGATTGATGCCTTCCTGCTGCTGGCCCGCGAAGTGGACGTGGAGCCGCAGTCGGAGCTGTTCGATGTCGGTGAGCTGGTGCGTTACGAGGCAGCCAATGCTGCCGAGCTGCTGAAGGACAAACCGGTGCGGATGACGGTCTCGATCGACGGCGCGCATCCGCTGGTGGCACCGCCGCGGGTCATGCACGTGGTGGTGGCCAACCTGCTGCGAAATGCCTGCCAGTACACCGACGCCGGCCAGGTGGAAGTAAGGGTGGCAGACGGCAAGGTGGTGGTCCGCGACACCGGCATCGGCATGAGCGCCGATGCGCTGGGGCATATCTATGAGCCTTTCTACCGTGCTGACCGCAACCAGAGCCACGGTGTTGGGCTGGGTCTGCCCATCGTGCGCCGTCTCTGTGAACGCTGCGGCTGGCGCATCCAGCTGGAAAGCGCCGAGGGGCAGGGCACCACTGCCACCCTGCACTACGGCTGAGCCGGCCTGGCAGCCCTGGTTCCGTTGGGTTGACGGCAGATGTGGCAAAATTACCGATTGCTCATCCAGCCGCTGGTATCTGTCAGATGACGGTTTCCTCGTTTTCCCTCTCATCGCTTCACCGTGACAAGGTGATCGGCATGGTGTGCCGTGGCTGACCAGATGGGGCATATGCCGCGTGGTCCCGGACGTATCTTCAAGGCGGCCAAGTGGTCCTGGCAGGGCTTGAGGGCTGCGTGGCTGTACGAATCCTCGTTCAGGCTGGAGGTCTGCCTGTTCGTGGTACTGGCCCCGCTGGCACTGTGGCTGGGCCAGACCCCGGTGGAACAGGTATTGCTGATCGGCTCGATGCTGCTGGTCCTGGCCATGGAACTGGCCAATTCCGCCATCGAGGCGGTGATCGAGCGCTACGGCCCGGAGTACCACGTGCTGGCCGGGCGTGCCAAGGACATGGGCTCGGCCGCGGTGTTCGTGCTGATGATGAATGTGCTGCTGTGCTGGGGCCTGATCCTGGTGCCGCGTCTGCTCTGATTTCAAACCGGCGTCAGGTGGCGTTGGTGATCTGGTTTTACTGAAGGATTTTCCGCATGTCTTTAGAGTTTTTGGCTGACCCGAACGTATGGGTAACCCTGTTCATGCTCAGCGCACTGGAAATCGTGCTCGGCATCGACAACCTGGTATTCATCTCCATCGCCGTCGGGCGCCTACCCGAGGAGAAGCGTCCGCTGGCGCGTCGCGTCGGCATCGCGGTTGCCTGCATCACCCGCATCATGCTGCTGATTTCGCTGGCTTATCTGGCGCACATGGAGAACAACCTGTTCACCGTGGCAGGCATGGGCATTTCGATCCGTGACCTGGTGTTGATCGTGGGCGGCGTGTTCCTGCTCTACAAGGGCATCAAGGAAGTCCGCGAGCTGGTCAGCGGTGGCGAAGATGCCGACCCCACCACCACCAAGGCCTCCGCGGCTTTTGGCATGGTCATCGCGCAGATCGCGGTGATCGACATCGTGTTCTCGCTGGACTCGGTGATCACCGCGGTCGGGATTGCCGACCACATCCCGGTGATGGTCTGCGCGGTGCTGCTGGCAGTGGCGGTGATGCTGCTGGCGGCCAATCCGCTGGGCCGTTTCATCGACGCCAACCCGACCGTCAAGCTGCTGGCCCTGGCCTTCATCCTGATGGTGGGTGCGGTGCTGGTGCTGGATGGCCTGGACGTGCACGTACCCAAGCCCTACATCTATGCCGCGATGGGCTTCTCGGTGCTGGTGGAGTGGCTGAACCTGCTGATGCGCCGCAATGCAAAGGCGCACCACGTGCCGGGTTCGGACAACTGGTAAGTGTTTGCAGGCCGGCATTGCCGGCCGGCAACAGGACCCCAAGGGCCGGCTCTGCCGGCCCTTTGTCTTTTGAAGGAGCGCCGTAAGCCGCGAAGCTGGTGCAGCTGTCGGTGGGGGGATGCCTCCAATTTGGCGGATGGCCGGCTTCGCGGCTGACGCCGCTCCCACGGTACCCACACACTCAAGATCATGTAGCCCGGGTAAGCGCAGCGCAGCCGGGGGGCGGATCCCATGGTCCTTCCGGGCTCGCGCCGATCGCCCCGGGTGCGCTGCGCTTCCCCGGGCTACGCGGTGCTCCGGCCCGACCCGATCCGGCCGGTGCTCCCGCCCGGAGGATCTTTGCAGACCTTGAACAGGCAACGTGGCATCCTCGGCACTCCAGCCTCACAGGGTCCGACCCATGCGCCAGTACCTTCGCCTGATGTTGCTCGTCATCGCGGTGATTTCCATTTCCGGTTGCGGTTACAACGCCATCCAGCAAAAGGACGAGGCGGTCAAGGCCGGCTGGTCCGAGGTGCTCAACCAGTACAAGCGCCGCGCCGACCTGATCCCCAACCTGGTCAATACCGTGCAGGGCTATGCCCAGCAGGAGCGCCAGGTGCTGACCGAGGTCACCAATGCCCGTGCCAAGGTGGGGCAGATCCAGGTCAATGCCGACGATGCCGATTCGCTCAAGCAGTTCCAGCAGGCCCAGGGCGAACTGGGCAGCGCGCTGTCGCGGCTGCTGGTGGTCAGCGAGAACTACCCCACGCTGAAGTCGGACCAGAACTTCCGTGACCTGCAGGCGCAGCTGGAAGGCACCGAGAACCGCATCACCGTGGCCCGCGGCCGCTATATCCAGCTGGTGCAGGACTACAACACCTATATCCGTTCGTTCCCACAGGTGATCACCGCCAAGATGTTCGGCTATGCGGCCAAGCCCAATTTCACCGTGGACAACGAGGCGCAGATCGCACAGCCGCCGGCGGTGAACTTCGGTACCCAGCCGGCAACCCCGCAGCAGACCCCGCCGCAGCCTGCCCCGGCACAGTGAGCCGGGCGCGATGAGCGCGTTGCTGCAGCGGCTGGGCCTGTTGCTCTGCCTGCTCGGCCTGGGCTGGGCAGGGCCGCTGCTGGCCCAGCAACTGGCGCCGATCCCGCCGCTGGATTCGCCGGTGGTCGATACCACCGGCACCCTGGATGCGGCGCAGAAGCAGGCCCTGGAACAGCAGGCGCTGGCCCTGCAGCAGCGCAAGGGCGCGCAGTTGCAGGTGCTGGTGGTGCCGACCACCCAACCGGAAGACATCGCCCAGTACAGCACCCGCGTTTTCGACCAGTGGGCGATTGGCCGCAAGGGCGTGGATGACGGTGTGTTGCTGCTGGTTGCCAAGGACGACCGGCGGGTACGGATCGAGCCGGGTTATGGGCTGGAAGGTGCCATTCCCGATGCCATCGCCAACCGGGTGATCCAGGAATACCTGGTGCCGCATTTCCGCCAGGGCGACTATGCCGGTGGCATCACTGCGGCCAGCGCGATGCTGGTCAAGGTCATCGATGGCGAAGCGCTGCCGGCGCCGGTCAGCAGCAATCGCGCCAATGGCAGCGGCGGCAGCGGCGACTCGATTTTCTTCTTCGCCATCCTGATCGGCGCATTTGCATCCACCTTCATGCGCATGCTGCTGTCCAAGCTGCCGCGCCCGGTCCGTGGTTTGGCGGCCGGGCTGATCGCCGGTGCCGCCGGTTGGCTGCTGTTGTCGGTGCTCGGCGGGGGTATCGCCGCATTGGTGGCCTTTTTCCTGTCCTTGGGCAAGGCCTCCCCGGGCGGTTTTGCCCGTGGCGGCGGCTGGGGCGGCGGCGGCTTTGGCGGCGGGGGTTTTGGAGGCGGCGGCTTCGGCGGCGGTGGTGGTGGCTGGGGCGGTGGCGGCGGACGGTCAGGAGGCGGTGGCGCCTCGGGGAGTTGGTGATGCGGTGGTTGCGCCATCTGTTCGCGCCTGCAGCGCAGGCCGCATTCCCGCCGGCCAGTCTGGACCGGATAGCCCAGGCCATTGCTGACGGGGAAAAGCGGCACAGTGGGCAGGTGATGTTCGCGGTCGAGTCAGACCTGTCGCTGACCCTGCTGTGGCAGGGGATCAACGCCCGCCAACGCGCTGAACATGCTTTCGCCGTGCTGCGCACCTGGGACACGCAGGCCAACAATGGGGTGCTGATTTACCTCTTGTTGGCCGACCATGCCATCGAGATCGTTGCCGACCGCGGGCTTCGCGCCCAGGTGGACGAGGCGCAGTGGCAGTTGGTCTGCGAGCACCTGCGCCAGCAGCTGAACGAACGCGGCCACGAAGCGGCTGTGCTGGCGGCCGTGAACGAGGTGTCCGACCTGCTGGCGGCGCGGTTTGCGCCCGATCCGGCGGGCCGCAGCCGCAATGAACTGCCGGACCGGCCGCAACTGCTTGGTTGAACCGGCTTGTGGGGCGGGGACCCTGCCCCGAGAATAGGAGATCGTTCGTTTGGCAGTGTCTACATGATCTATCTCCACGACATCGACCCCATCGCCTTCTCGCTGGGGCCGATCAAGGTGCACTGGTACGGCATCATGTACCTGCTGGGTTTTGCCGCCGCCTGGTGGTTGGGCCGCAGCCGCATCCTCGCCGGGCGCCTGCCGGGCGTGGGCATGAACGGGTTCTCCGACCTGTTGTTCTACGCCATGCTGGGCGTCGTATTGGGTGGCCGCATCGGCTACATGCTGTTCTATGCCACCGCTGAGTTCCTGCACAACCCACTGATCCTGCTGCGGGTGTGGGAAGGCGGCATGAGCTTCCACGGTGGCCTGCTGGGCGTGCTGATCGCCGGCTGGTGGTGGACCCGCAAGCACAAGCTGCATTTCTTCGACACCATCGATTTTGTCGCGCCATTGGTGCCGCTGGGTCTGGGCCTGGGGCGGTTGGGCAACTTCATCGGTGGCGAGCTGTTCGGCAAGTTCACCCATGCCGGTTGGGGGGTGATTTTTCCGCATGCGCCGTTGAAGGACATTCCCGCGGGCCTGCCCAGCATGCAGCAGCTGCTGTCGGCTACGCAGATCCAGCAGGACTACGCTGCCGGCCTGCTCAATCAGTACGCACGCCACCCCTCGCAGCTGTACGAAGCGCTGCTTGAGGGCCTGGTGATGTTCCTGGTGTTGTGGTTCTACTCGATGAAGCCACGCCCGCGTTACGCGGTGTCGGGCCTGTTCGCCTTGATGTACGGCAGCTTCCGTTTCCTGGTCGAGTTCGTGCGCATGCCGGACAACGGCGTGTATGTGGCGTTCGATTGGCTGACCCGCGGCCAGATCCTCAGCCTGCCGTTGATCGTGCTGGGCCTGGAATTGCTGGCCATGTCGCGGCGCGCGCCGGTGTTGCAGCCGGTACTCCCATTGGAAGAGAAGGCATGAAGCAATATCTGGATCTGCTACAGCATGTGATGGAGCACGGCACCGAGAAGTCCGACCGCACCGGAACCGGCACGCGCAGCGTGTTTGGCTGGCAGATGCGCTTCGACCTGAACCAGGGCTTCCCGCTGGTCACCACCAAGAAGCTGCACCTGCGCTCGATCATCCACGAGCTGCTGTGGTTCCTGAAGGGCGATACCAATATCGGCTACCTGAAGGACAACAAGGTCAATATCTGGGACGAGTGGGCCGATGCCAATGGCGACCTCGGCCCGGTCTACGGCAAGCAGTGGCGCAGCTGGGCCACCGCCGATGGCCGCGAGATCGACCAGATGCAATGGCTGGTGGACGAGATCAAGCGCAACCCGGATTCGCGCCGGCTGGTGGTCAGCGCCTGGAACGTGGGCGAGCTGTCGCAGATGGCGCTGATGCCCTGCCACAACCTGTTCCAGTTCTACGTGGTGGACGGCAAGCTCAGCTGCCAGTTGTACCAGCGCAGCGGTGACATCTTCCTCGGCGTGCCGTTCAACATCGCCAGCTATGCCTTGCTGACGCATATGGTGGCGCAGGCGACCGGACTGGGCGTCGGCGATTTTGTGCACACGCTGGGCGATGCGCACATCTATTCCAACCACTACGAGCAGGCACGCGAGCAGCTGTCGCGCGAACCGCGCGCGCTGCCCAAGCTGTGGTTGAATCCGGACGTGACCGACCTGTTCGGCTTCCAGTTTGATGACATCCGCATCGACGGCTACGACCCGCACCCTGCCATCAAGGCGCCGGTGGCGGTATGAGTGCGGGGTCGGGACTGGAAATTGGGGATGAGTGGGATTCGCAGGGGCAGAATGCAGGAGCGCTTGCATCCCGAATCCCGAATCCCCAACCCCGTCTATCACTGATCGCCGCGCTGGACCGCAATCGGAGCATCGGCCACGACAATGCGATGCCCTGGCACCTGCCCGATGATTTCAAGCACTTCAAGGCACTGACGCTCGGCAAGCCGATCCTGATGGGGCGCAAGACCGCGCAGTCATTGGGGCGCGCGTTGCCGGGCCGTACCAATCTGGTGCTGACGCGTAGTGGGCAGGTGCCATTTGCCGGCATGCGTGCGGTGGCGTCGCTGGAGGAGGCGTGGGCGATTGCTGCGGGCGAGGGCGCTGAGGAGTTGTGCGTGATTGGTGGTGGTGAGATCTATCGGCTGTTGCTGGATCAGGCCACCGACCTGCACCTGACCTGGGTGGATGCCGTGGTGGTTGCCGATACGCACTTCCCGGAGGTTGATCCTGCGGTGTGGCGGGAAGTGGAGAGCCAGGCGCATGCCGCTGATGAGCGGCATGCGTTTGCGTTCCGGTTCGTCCACTACGTACGCGTTTGAAGGGCAGCGTGATCGCCTGCTGTTGCGGTGGCCGGTCTATGGCAGAGCGCCGAGCAACAGCTTTAAAGCCAAAGCCCCCATCACCAGGCCAATCAGGAAATCCAGAATGCGCCATGCGCGCGGGTTGGCGAATACGGGGGCCAGCAGGCGCGCGCCGTAGCCCAGAGCGAAAAAGAATACGAACGAGGCCGTGATCGCACCCGCGCCGAAATGGAAGCGCTCAGCGCCGTAGTTGGCGGAGATGGTTCCCAGTAAAACCACGGTGTCGAGATAGACATGTGGGTTGAGCCAGGTAAAGGCCAGGCAGGTGAGAAGCGTTGCTTTCAGGCCAGGTGGACTTGTTTCCGCGGGGTTGAGGGATGCCTCATGGCGGAATGCCGAATAGAAGCTCCTGCATGCGTAGATGGCAAGGAATGCCCACCCAAGCAGGCTCATGGTCGCGGCTATCCACGGCGCCTTGCTGATGACGGCGCCGAATCCGATGACGCCAGAAAATAAGGACGGCATCGGATAGCGAGCACGCAAGGCTGACCGCAAAGACGTGTCTTTTTTGCAGGCCCTGTCGCAGCACGAATGCGTTCTGGGCGCCGATTGCCGCGATCAGGCTGAGACCAAGAAGAAATCCGGATAGCAGCGCATTCATGGAGCGGGGCTCTGATCGGCGTCGCGGTCAGCCGGTGTCTGCGCTTGTTCAAAGGGGGCCTTGATGCGTCGGTGATTCGCCCGATAGACGTTGTCCTGCATCAACAGGTTATGGAAGCGCCCAAGATGCTCCACCGGCACTCCCGGGAAAAGAGGGTGGACCAGGTGGTAGGCGTCGTTCCTCGGGAAGAACATGAGCCTGGGCAGCAGTGGGACCCTGACGTTTCTTGAGCGCCATATTTCGTCTTTGTTGCCGAGCAGGCCGCCATGGTCGATGCAATCGGTCCAGTAGTTCAGGGCCGGATGGATCCAGACGAATGGAATGATGACGAAAGCCAGGGCCGCTGTGAGTGAGTTGAATGCAAAGAAGGCTGCGGCGTAGAGAATCGCGGCTTTCAACGCGGCATAGCGGAAGCCGTCATTCAGTGACAGATCGAATTGCAGGTATCTGCGCAGGTGCAAGCCAAGCAGCGGTGTGATCGCGTGGCGGAAGAAGGTCCTGGTTGTCATCTGATCTTCAAGGCGGTAGTCCTCGATGTTGCGGAAGTCCAGGTCTTGCTTGTACTGGCCCAGATGGGCGTGATGCGTGCGGTGTTCAAGTCGATACGTCCGGAACGACTTCATCAGGATGGCGGCCGCCACGCAGCCATAGATGGCGTTCCATCTTCTTGAATGCGTGAATGAGGCATGGCTGCACTCATGCACGATGTTGTTGATGCCTCTGAGGCGGGTTGCGATGAAGATCGAGAGTACGACGGTGGTGATATGTGTAAGCGGTGTGGATGCATGCAATGAAAGGGCGCCCGCGACGATGCTGATGATGATCAGGAACAGGTAGACGCCCAATGTGATTCCGGCCTGCACTGGCCCTTTTCGCGTGAGTGGGCGAAACACGGGTGCGTACTTTTTCCGGATTTCCTTCGTGGGGTCGTTCTTCATCATCCAGCCACCTTCTCTCTGAGGATCGCGCTTCCGACGGGTGCTTTCCTGTGCCGATGCCGTGGATCCTGGTCCAGGTCATGCAGGCAAGGAGGCCGAGTTTCGCCGTGTGTGAAGCAACAGCATCGGCGAGGCAATTCTTATGAGCGAGTCATTGAATGCCGTGCAGGCGGGTAGGTGGGCAACCATAAGGTTAGGCGGAAAGTTCTGATCGTTTTCCTGTGGCGCTTGTTGAGCGCGATGCGCCGGATCACCGCGCCAAGGAACGTACGGGCTGTTGTCGCTTTGCCCGGGTATGCAAGTGGTCAACTCTCCGGGATGGTGCCAACGGGCACCGGTTGGCGCGACGAGGGACAGCGCCGCCTAGCGGGCAGAAACTGCCTGCTGCATGCGGTAGTGCCCGATGATCGTGTGCCGGAACAGCAGATCCTGCTCCTGCGTGCCCTGCGCAATGTTGTGCAGGACCAGTGGGGTGCCATCGCCCAATCGTCGATCCGAGACGATGCCCACGTGCAGCAGGCCACTTCCGTTGAGTCGCCACGCCACGATGTCACCGGCAGCATAGTCATTGGCAAGTGCGCTGATTGGCAGTTGCCAGCCCTGGCGCTGGAACCAGCGCATCTGGTTGGGCACGCGGCGGTGATCGATGTTCCGATCCGGTCGCGATAGCCCCCACAACCGAGGATAGGCAGCGAAATCAGCGCGCATGTCGTCATTGATGCGCTGCTGCAGGTCAACACCTTGCGTGCGCAGGGCGCGGATCACCACGTCGGTGCAGACGCCACGATCCGCTGGCGGGTCGCCGCCGGGATAGCTGAGTGAGAAATAGGCCGGATCGTAGCGGGTGGTGACCCCGATCTGCGCCCGTGCAGCTGCCACCAGCGGGGGCGAAGTTGCAGCAGGCGTGGATTCGGTTGCTGCCTGCGACGGCGGGCTGGTCTGCGTGTCATCCGTCTGCGGACGACAGCCGGCAAGCACTGCGATGACCATCAGCACCAACGCTGATGGCCAAGGCCTCATGCAGTCGTGCCGTTGTTGTCCGGCGTAGGGGTGCTGTTGCTGCCGTTGTTGTTGCCATTGCCGTTGCGCCCACGCGGACGCTGGCGGCGCGGCCGGCGGCGCTGTTCACCGCTGCGCTCGGGGCGGGGCGTTTCGCTGCGCGTTTCGGATTTGGCCTCGGGCTTGGCTTCCGGCTTGGCTTCCACGCGCGGCTTGCGCGGCGGGTGCTGGCCCGGCACCGGTGCTGGCACGTCACGGCCCGGCACCTGCACGACGCGCAGGTCTTCGCTGTCCAGCTGCAACGCGGTGAGCTTGCCACCCCAGACCGCACCGGTATCGATGGCATGCACGCCCTGGGTGATGGTCAGGCCCAGCGCCGACCAATGGCCGCAGACCATCTTCAGTTCGCGTTCGACCCGCCCCGGCACTTCGAACCACGGGTACATGCCTTGCGGCTGGGTGCCCGGGGTGCCCTTGTCGTCCATGCCGATGCGCCCGCTGGGGGTGCAGTAACGCATGCGGGTGAAGATGTTGATGATGGCGCGCGAACGGTCATAGCCGCTCAGGCCCGGCGACCATGCCGGCTTGTCGCCGTACATGTTGCGGAACAGCTTGCGGTAGCCATTGCCGTGCAGCTGCTGCTCCACCTCGCGGGCATGTTTTTCGGCCAGCGCAACGGTCCACTTCGGTGCCAAACCGGCATGGAACATCATCCAGCCCAGCTCGCGGTCCACGTGGGCCAGTTTCTGCAGGCGCAACCAGTCCAGCAACACGTCGCGGTCCTCGGCCAGCACGATGCGCTGCAGGTCGGGGTTGACCTTGCGCTGCTCCTCCTCGCTGCGGGCACCGATGGCCAGCAGTGACAGGTCGTGGTTGCCGAGCACGATGACGCTGTGCTCGCGCAGCGAATGCACCAGCCGCAGGGTTTCCAGCGACTGCCCGCCACGGTTGACCAGATCGCCGGCAAACCACAGCTTGTCCGCCGCGGGGTCGAAGTTGATCTTCTCCAGCAGGCGCTGGGTGACGTCGTAACAGCCCTGCAGGTCGCCGATTGCCCAGGTGGCCATCAGTGCAGCGTCCTGGGAATGGTGAGCACGAAGGGCGCGATGGGCGCGGCGAACTCGGTGCCGTCGTCGGCGAGCATGTCGTAGTGACCCTGCATGGTGCCGTGCTCGGTGCCCAGCATCACCCCGGAGGTGTAGCGGAACTCTTCGCCGGGGCGCAACCGCGGTTGCTCGCCGACCACGCCCTCACCATCGACGTGCTCGACCCGGCCTTCGCCGTCGGTGATGCGCCAATGGCGGCTGATCAGGCGGGCCGGGACGGTGCCACGGTTGTGGATGCGGATCGTGTAGGCGAACGCAAAGCGGCCGTCTTCAGGGGCCGACTGGTCGTCGATGAACCGAGGCGAGACCTCGATCTCGATCGCATAGTGGCGGGTGTCTTCCATGGGGGGAGTGTAAGCAAAAGCAGGTGAGCGGGGCGCGCGGATGCGCGCTCAGGTGTGCGGTACGTTGGCCAGGCGGATGAAATCGGCCACGTCCAGCTGCTCGGCACGGGCATCGCTGCGCACCCCCGCGGCCTCGAACTGCGTCTGATCAATGACGCCATTGAGTGCGTTGCGCAGGGTTTTACGGCGCTGGCCGAAGGCGGCCTTGACCACCTCGGCAAAGCGTTTGGGATCATCGATGCCCACGCTGGCAGGGTCGCGCGGCACCAGCCGGGCAACTGCCGAATCCACCTTCGGCGGCGGCCGGAACGCACCCGGCGGCACCACGAACAGCGACGTCACTTCGCACCAGGCCTGCAGCATCACGCTCAGGCGGCCGTAGACCTTGCTGCCGGGGCCGGCCGCCATGCGGTCGACCACTTCCTTCTGCAGCATGAAGGTCATGTCCGAGATCGCCGCGGCATGGTCCAGTGCATGGAACAGGATGGGCGAGGAAATGTTGTAGGGCAGGTTGCCGACCAAGCGGATCTTTTCACCTGCAGCCAGCTCGGTGAAATCCACCCGCAGCACGTCGCTATGGACGATGGTCAGCTCGCCCAGCGGCGCGGCGGCCTCGGTCAAGGGCACGATCAGGTCACGGTCGAACTCGATGACGGTCAGCCTGGGGTGGCGGCGCAGCAGCGGGAAGGTGATCGCGCCCTGGCCCGGGCCGATCTCGACCAGGCGGTCGCCGTCCTTCGGGTTGACCGCCATGACGATCTTCTCGACGTAATACTTGTCCGCCAGGAAGTGCTGGCCCAGCTGTTTCTTGGCCGGGGCAGTGAAGCCGCTGCGCGGGGAATGATCTGAATTCATGCGGTGATTTTACGTTGTGCAGCCAGCCGGGCGCACAGCTCGGTGGCGGCAAACAGGCTGGAGGGATCGGCCACGCCCTTGCCGGCGAGGTCCAGGGCGGTGCCATGGTCAACCGCCACGCGCGGGTAGGGCAGGCCCAGGGTGATGTTGGTGGCCTGCTCGAAGCCGCTGTACTTGAGCACCGGCAGGCCCTGGTCGTGGTACATCGCCAGCACCGTGTCGAAACCGGTCAGCTTGGCCGGCAGGAAGGCGGTATCGGCCGGTAGCGGGCCGATCAGTTGCATGCCTTCGGCACGCAGCTGTTCCAGGAGCGGGATGATCAGGTCCAGCTCCTCGCGGCCCAGGTGACCGTCTTCGCCGGCATGCGGGTTCAGGCCGAGCACGGCGATGCGCGGTGCGGACAGGCCGAAGTCGCGGCGCAGGGCGGCGTGGGTGGTACGGATGACCTTGCCCAGGCTGTCGGCGCTGATGGCGTCGGCGACGTCGCGCAGCGGCAGGTGGGTGGTGGCCAGGGCTACGCGCACGATGTCGTTGGCCAGCATCATCACCACTTCCACGCCGGCCTGTTGGGCCAGCAGCTCGGTGGTGCCGCTGTAGGCGATGCCGCCCTGGTTGATCACCGCCTTGTGCACCGGGCCGGTGACCACGCCGTCGAGGCTGCCGTCCAGGCAGGCTTGGCCGGCGCCGAGCAGGGCGTCGATCACCGCGCGGGCATTGCGCGGGTTGGCCTGGCCGAACTGCGAGGGGGTGGCGTTGCGGACTTCACGCAGGCGCAGGTCGCCGGGGCGCTGGGCGTCGGCGTGTTCGGGCAGCAACTGCAATGGAAGGTTCAGCGCGCGGGCTGCGGCCTGCAGGGTATCCGGGTCCGCAAACGCCAACAGCCGGCAGTCACTGCGCGGCTGTTGGGCAAGGCGGATGCAAAGTTCCGGGCCGATCCCGGAGGGCTCGCCCGGGACCAGAGCGAGCTGGGAAATCATCGGTCAGGGCTTGGCGGGTTCTGCGGGCGTGGTTGCCGTATCGGCATTGCCCTCGGCACGGTCGCCGCTGCGGAAGCTGACATAGGCTTCGCCGCGCAGCTCCTGCAGGAAGCGGTTGTACTCGTCGTCCAGCTTGCGGCGGCCGATCTGCTCACGGATCTGGGCGCGCTTGTTGTTGTCGCTGACGTCGGTCTGGCGGCTGCCCACGCGCTGCACGATATGCCAGCCGGCATCGGTGCGGAACGGGGTGCCCACACCGTTGTCGGCGAGGCTTTCGACCTGCTTGCCGAAGTCCGGGCCGAAGGCGTCGGCCGGGAACCAGCCCAGGTCACCGCCCTGGCCACGGCTGTTGGCGTCGTCGGACGACTCCTTGGCCACGGTCTGGAAGTCGGCGCCGCCGGCGATGCGTGCACGCAGGGTGTCGATCTTGGCCTTGGCCGCCGCTTCGTCCACCTCGTCGGTGATGCGTACCAGGATGTGGCGGGCGTGGTATTCGGTGACCTTCTGGCCATCGCCGTCACCGGCACCGGCGTCACGTACTTCCACCAGCTTGAGCAACTGGAAGCCGCTCGGGCCACGGATCGGGCCGAGCACGTCGCCCGCCTTCATGGCCTTGATCTGGTTGGAGAACGCGTTGGGAATTTCGTCGGCGCTGCGCCAGCCCAGGTCGCCACCTTCCAGCGCATTGGGGCTGTCCGAGTAACGGACGGCGGCCGCGGCGAAGTCCAGCTCGCCCTTGTCCAGCAAGCCCTTGACGCCATCCACCTTGCTCTGGCCCGTGGCGATCTGCTCGGCGCTTGCGCCATCGGGCAGTGCAATCAGGATATGCGCCAGGTGGTACTGGGCGCCGCCACTGCTCTGCTGGGCCAAGGCGGCGTCAACCTCGCCTTCGCTGACGCTGATGCGGCTCTGCGCAAAGCTCTGGCGCAGGCGCTGGGTGATGATTTCCTCGCGCACCGAGTTGCGGAAGTCGGAGAAACCAATGCCGTCCTGGGCCAGGCGCTGGCGCAGGCCATCGACATTGGTACCGTTTTGCTGGGCAATGCTGCCGATGGCGTGGTTGAGTTCTTCGTCGCTGACGCGGATGCCGCTGCCGTCGGCGCGGGCGACCTGCAGCTTGACCAGCACCAGGCGCTCGAGCACCTGCCGCTCCAGCACGGACTGCGGCGGCAGCTGGCCTTCACGACCGGCGTACTGGGCCTTGATGTTGTTGACCGCGCGCTCCAGCTCGCTCTGCAGGATCACGTCCTCATCGACGATGGCGGCGATGCGGTCCAGCGGCTGGCTCTGCTGGGCAAAGGCCGGGGTGGCAGCAGCGGAAAACGCCAGCAGGGTGGCGAGGACAGCGGGAAGGGTCTTGGTCATGGAATCAGGTTGGGATCGTAGTCGTCTTCGTTCGCCTCGATATTGCTCGGGGGAACGAGGTACAGGTCGTCGCGGTTGTAGCCGAGAATAGCACGGCGCAAGGTGCGGTCCGTGTCCTGGCCGAAGGAGCTCAGGCCCTTGAGTTCGAACTCGACCTGGAAGGAGTTGTTCAGGTCGCCGTCGCGGTTGCGCACATAGCGGCGGGCCAGCGCGCGCACGGTCAGGCAGCAGCTGTCCCACTGCACACCACCGATGATTTCCAGTGGTTTGCGGTCCATGATCGAGTAGTAGTAGCGGCCCACCACGCTCCAGCGCGGATTGATCGGGTACAGGAAGGACAGATCGGCCTGCTCAAGCTGGTCGCGGCCGTTGCTCGGATTGCGCCGGTAACGGTAGGCCAGATTGACCACGCCATCCTGCGGCATCAGGTAGCGGGCGCGGATGGTGGCCAGGTCCTCCTTGCGGTACTTGGGATTCCATTGGTAAGTGGAACCCAGCGTCCAACGGTCGGTAATGGCCCAGTTGACGTCGGCCACCCAGGCGGACTTGCCTTGCTCCACCGGTGCTTCATTCTTGTTGAGGCTGACCAGCGAGTCTTCGAAATAGGTGATCTGGCCGAGGCTGGCCGACAGCTTTTCGCGGCCGTCTTCCTGCCGGATCAGGCGCGTGGTCAGTGCCGTGGTCAGCTGGTTGGCGTCGTTCTGGCGGTCCGCACCGGTGTAGCGCGAGTCGCGGAACAGCTGGCCCCAGCTGAAGGTGAAAGCACGGGTGTCGAACAGCGGCAGACCGGACTGGTCGCGGTACGGCGTGTTCAGATAAAACACGCGCGGTTCCAGGGTCTGCAGGTAGGACTTGCCCTTGATGCTGGTATCGCGATCAAAGAACAGGCCGGCATCGATGGTGGTGATCGGAAGACTGCGGGTGGGGGTGCGGTCGCCGCCCAGCGTGTCGGCCAGCTTGCTGTCCAGTTGATACGCGGTATAGCGCCAAGCCAGGGTCGGCGTGATGTACCAGGAGGCGCCTCCCAGTGGCATGGAAATGTAGGGTTTGATGTCCAGGCGCGAGCCGCCTGGCATTTCGGTGACCGTACCGTCGCGGACATACTCCCCGTCGGCATCGATCACCTTGCCGTGCACGTCGTCATGGGTGAAACGCACCACATCGGCAGAAACGCCAGCCTCGAACCAGCGGCCGAAGTCCTCCTCCCAGGTGGCGAACAGGCGCGGCTCGCGGTTGTAAGGCAGGGCTCTTTCGGTCAACGTATAGTCGCTGAGCTGGGCGTGGTCGGCCATGATGCCGGCCGTCCAGCTGCGGCCGGTACCATACAGCCCGGCCGTGCTCTTGATGTTGGAGGCGGCAATGCCCAGCAGCCGGCTGGAGAAGTCCTCCACATAGCGCTCGTCACTGACCCAGGCGATGTTGCCGCGGGCCTGCCAATTCTTGTTCAGATTGTGGTGGCCGAGGTACCTGACCTGTCCGCGGTCCTTGTCGCGCAGCGAATCGTTGGGCAGGTAGCTGGTGCTGAGCTCGCCGCGGCCGCTGCCGTACAGGTAGCGGAATTCGTTCTCCAGCATCAGGCCGCGCTTGCTCATGTAGCGCGGGGTCAGGGTATCGTCGAAATTCGGTGCCAGATTGAAGTAGATCGGCTGGCCATAGTCGAAGCCGTTGCGCCCGGACAGGCTCAGCTTGGGATACAGCAGACCGGTCTGGCGGCGGTCGTCGATGGGGAACTTGAAGTAGGGCGCATACAGCACCGGCACCTTGCCGATCCGCAGCACCGCATTGCGGGCAGTGCCGAAACCTTCCTCGTTGTCCACCTCGATCTGCGGGGCGATCAGCTTCCACAGCGGCTGCGAGGGATCGCAGGTGGTGTAGGTGGAATGGTGCATCTGACCGACCGAGCCCTGCAGGTCGATCGAGTCGGCGCCGCCATTGCCGCGCTTGGACACCAGCTGGTAGCGGATGTTGCTGATCTTGTGCGAATCGGTTTCCTGGTTGCCCTCGGCCCGTTCGGCCACCACCCGGATCGAGGAATCCGAATAGCGGACGTTGCCCTCGGCGATGTAATTGCCAGTCTCGGTGTCGATGCGCAGGTTGTCGGTGCCCATGAACTGGTCACCGCGCTTGAGGATCACATTGCCCTGGTACTGCGGCACGGTGCTGGTGCCGCTGAGCTCGTTGCCCTCGACCTCGGTCGGGAGCTGCTCACGCGGGGTGGTGGCCTTGGGGTCCGGCGGCGGGGCTTCATCAAAGGCGGGCAGGGAGTCGGAAACCGGGCACAGGCCCCAGTTCACCGGCTTTTCGCCCGCCCACGCCGGCAGGCAGATGGCAATACCCAAGGGAAGAGGCAGCAGGCGGAGGGCTCGTCGCACGCGGTTCGGATTCAGTGAAAACGGCCGCTAGCTTGCCGCATCACCTGCATGGGGGCAATGAAGACGCCCGCAAGGAGCGGGGCGGGGTTCATCCGTCAGCCGGTTGCGAGCAGTGCCTGGACATGGGCCACGCTGCATTCGCGCAGGGCCTGCAGGTCGTAGCCGCCCTCCAGCATTGACACCACCCGGCCGCTGCCGTGGCGCTCGGCCAGCGTGACCAGCTCGGTGGTCAACCAGCCGAAATCCTCGGTTTCCACCATCAGGTCAGCCTGCGGGTCGCGCATATGGGCGTCGAAGCCGGCCGAAATGAACAGCAGCTGCGGCCGGAATGTCTCGATCTGCGGCAGCATCTCGTCGGCCCAGGTATTGCGGAAGCGGAAGCCGCCACTGCCCGGCGGCAGCAGGATGTTGCAGATGTTGCCGACCCCGCGTTCGCGCATATTGCCCGAGAACGGGAACAGGCCGGACTGGTGGGTGCTGTAGTAGGCAACCTTCGGGTCGGTTTCAAAGATGGCCTGGGTGCCGTTGCCATGGTGGACGTCGAAATCGACGATGGCCACCCGCTCCAGGCCATATTTGTCACGGGCGTAAGCCGCAGCCACGGCGATGTTGTTGAACAGGCAGAAGCCCATCGCAGTATCGGCGGTGGCGTGGTGACCGGGCGGCCGCACCGCGCAGAACACATGCTTGTTGTCTTCTTCCAGCATCACCGCATCCACCGCCGCCACGCCGGCACCGGCCGCGTGCAGGGCCGCGCTGGCCGAGCCGGGGGAGGTGAAGGTGTCCAGGTCGATGCGCCGCAGCGGCGCGGTCTGCGCCTGCAGCATGGCGTCGATCAGCTCGCGGCTATGTACCCGCGCCAACTCGCCGAGTTTGGCCGGCGGTGGATTGCGCCATTCCAACTGGTCCGGGAATTCGGCGCGCAGGGCGGAAATGACGGCGTGCAGACGCTCGGGCGACTCGGGGTGGTCGATACCGGGGTCATGTTCAAGGCAGGCGGGGTGGGTGAATACCAGCATGGCCGCACTGTAACCGGCGACGCCGCGCGGTGCGCGGCGTCGTATGAAAGGGGAGGATCAGCCGTGACGGCGTTCGTGGTTCCACAGTACTTCGCCATGGCCACCGGCCCTGGCAAGTACGCGGGACAGCACGAACAGCAGGTCGGACAGGCGGTTCAGGTAACGCACGGCCTCGGCGCGGATGTCTTCGACCCGTGCCAGCGCGACCGTCTCACGCTCGGCGCGACGGACGATGGTGCGTGCCAGATGGCAGCGTGCGGCGCCTTCGCCGCCGGCCGGCAGGATGAAATCCTTCAGCGGCGGCAGGTCGTCGTTGTAGCGGTCCAGGTGCTGCTCCAGCGCGTCGATGTCGGCGGCGTGGATGGCGGCATGGCCGGGGATGCACAGCTCGCCGCCCAGGTCGAACAGCTGGTGCTGGATGGTGGTCAGCAGATCGCGCACGTCCTGTGGCAGCTCCACCGCCAGCAGCACGCCGATGGCCGAATTGGCCTCGTCGACGGTGCCGTAGGCGTTGACCCGCAGCGAATCCTTGCCGGTGCGGCTGCCATCGCCCAGGCCGGTGCTGCCATCGTCACCGGTGCGGGTGTAGATCTTTGAGAGGCGGTTACCCATTGCCTGGCGCGCCCTCAGTGGGCAACGCGGCCGGCGGCCGGCTGCTTGCTGGTGGCCTCGACGACTACCTGCACCACTGCGGCGGCACCGACGTACATGGCTGCGGTCTGCATGTAGGGCAGCAGCCAGTCGCTGTAGTTCTTGGCCCAGCCGGCAACGCTCGGTTCAGCCACCGAGGCGCTGATCCAATAGAAGCTGCCCTGGGCGATCAGGTGGCACAGAGCGACAGAACCGATCACGCTGGCGGCCAGCAGGCCCAGCGACTTGAGGCTGGCGCCGGTGTAGTAACGACGCAGCAGCATGCCGCCCGCCCACATCGCGAAATAGGCCGGGATCAACATCCAGTAGGCGGCCGAGACACAGTAGTGCTGCCAGAAGCTCATGCCCTGGTTGGAGATCACCACCCAGTCAACCACCACGGCCAGACCCATCAGCAAGGGGAAGGCCCAGCGGGTCCAGTTGCGCAGGTAGAAACCACCGATGAAGAACACCGCCCAGGACGCATCCGGCACCGGTGCGAAGTGGTTGAGGCGGGTGCCGGCCATCAGCAGCACGAGCAGGGACAGGATGATGGCGCGTTGGACGTTGGCGGTCATGGTGTCGGTTTCCGTTAATCAGACGGCCATTCTAGCCGTAGTGGGGGTGAACCGGCGGTTGCGCTGCGGCAATACGGGCGTAGCCGTGCCGGTGATCCCCCGTATCATTGGGCCATGAGCAAGAACCATGACGTAGTGATCGTTGGTGGCGGGCTGGTCGGCGCCAGCCTGGCCATCGCACTGGACCGGCTGGGACTGGACGTTGGCCTGGTCGAGGCGACCCCGGCCGGCACCATGCCGGCGGTGTTCGACCAGCGCAACCTCAGCTTTGCTGCAGCTACGGTCAACGCCCTGACCGCGCTGGGCGTAATGCAGAAGCTGGCCAATCCGGGTGGCCCGATCCGCCGCATCCATGTCAGCCGCGCCGGCGATTTCGGCCGGGTGGTGATGCAGGCCAGCGACTATGGCCGCGAAGCCTTCGGCCAGGTGGTGGTGGCGCGCGACTTTGGTGCCGCGCTGGAAGCCCGGCTGGGCGAACTGCAGCACCTGACCCGCTACCGCCCGGCGCGCTTCCTTGGCCTGGGGGGCAGCAGCGATGGCCGTCGCCAACTGGTCATCGACGATGCGTCTGGCGAGCAGCAGCTGCAGGCGCGGCTGGTGGTGGGGGCCGACGGCACCCGCAGCGCGGTGCGGCAGGCGCTGGGCATCGCGGTCAGCGAACACGATTACGAGCAGACCCTGTTCGTGGCCCGGCTGCGCGCGGCCAAGGCGCCGGACGGCACTGCCTACGAACGCTTCACCGATACCGGCCCGACCGCGCTGCTGCCGCGCGGCGATCGCCATTACGGTGTAGTCCACGGCGTGGCCCGCGACGAGGCCGACGCGGTGATGGCACTGGACGATGCGGAATGGCTGGCACGGTTGCAGGATGCGGTGGGCTGGCGCGCCGGGCGCCTGCTGGAAAGCGGCCCGCGCAGCGCCTACCCGCTGATCCAGGTGCTGGCGCAGCAACTGGTGGGCGAGCGCGCGCTGTTGCTGGGCAATGCCGCGCAGACCATCCACCCCTTGGGCGCGCAGGGCTTCAACCTGGGGCTGCGCGACGCGCTGACCCTGGCCGAATTGATCGAGGACGGCGCGCAGGACCCGGGCAGCGATGCGCTGTTGCAGGCCTATGTGGCCCGCCGTGGCCCCGACCGTGAGCAGACCCTGGCCTTCTCCGACGGCCTGGCGCGCCTGACCAGCAACGAGGCAGCGCTGATGCGGCCGCTGCGCAGCCTGGGCCTGGTCGCGGCGGCGCAGGCGTCGGCAGTGCAGTCCTTCCTGGTGGGAGGGGCGATGGGCTTCCGTGGCCAGGTGCCCGAATTGTGCAGGAGCGAAGTGCGATGAGCCGGCGCGGACAATGGGATGCGGTGATCGTGGGCGGCGGCGTGGTCGGCGCGGCCTGTGCGCTGGCGCTGGCCCAGGAGGGCCTGCAGGTGGCCTTGGTGGAAGGCCGCGAGCCGCCGCCATGGTCAGCGCTGAAGCCGGACCTGCGCGTGTTCGCCTTCGCGGCTGACAATGCCGCCCTGCTGGAATCGCTGGGGGTGTGGAAGCAGGTGGACCAGACCCGCGCCCGTGCCTATCGGCGCATGCGGGTCTGGGACGCCGCCGGTGGCGGTGACCTGACCTTCGATGCCGACACCCTGGGCCGCCGCGAACTGGGCTGGATCGTCGAGAACGGCCTGCTGGTGGATCGCTTGTGGGCGGCGTTGCCGGCGGCGGGTGTGCAGTTGTATTGCCCGGCACGGGTGGAGGCGATGGAGCAGGATGCGCAGGGCGTGCGCCTGCGCCTGGACGATGGCCGTCGGGTCGAGGCCTCGATCGCGATAGCCGCCGATGGCGCCGAATCCACCCTGCGCACGCTGGCAGGGTTGGAGGTCAGCCGCCACGACTATGGCCAGCGCGGCGTGGTTGCCTACGTGGATAGCGCGCTGCCGAACGAGGACACCGCCTGGCAGCGTTTCCTCGACACCGGGCCCCTGGCGGTGCTGCCGTTCGACCGCCACCGCAGCTCCATTGTCTGGACCTTGCCGGATGCCGAAGCCGAACGGGTGCTCGCCCTGGATGAGGACAGCTTCAATCGCGAGCTGACCAATGCCTTTGCCGGGCGTTTGGGTGAGATGCGTTTGGTTTCGGCGCGCGCGGCATTCCCGCTGCGCCGGCAGTTGGCCAGCGCGTATGTGGCTGGGCGTGTGCTGACCCTGGGCGATGCCGCGCACGTGGTGCATCCACTGGCCGGGCAGGGCGTGAACCTGGGGCTGCGTGATGTCGCCGGCCTGCGTGATCTTGTGCGCGAAGCCAGGCAGCGTCGGCAGGACTGGAGTTCGCCGCACCGCCTGCAGCGCTGGGCGCGTACCCGGCGCAGCGAGAACACGGTGGCCGCTTACAGCTTCGAGGCGATCAACAAGGTGTTCTCCAATGACGAGATGCACCTGACCCTGGCACGTGGCGCGCTATTGGGCCTGGCGGGCAAGATGCCGCCACTGATGTCGTTGTTCTGGAAGCGCGCCTCCGGCCTGTGGGCAAGGTAGTGCCGAGGCATGCTCGGCAGGGGCTTTACCAGCAATGCCAGTGTAGTGCCGAGCCATGCTCGGCAAGGGTTTTACCGGTAACGCCCCATGCCGAGCATGGCTCGGCACTACGGGTGAAGCTTCACCGCAGCCAGCCGGCCAACTGCTCACGCGACAGCTTGCCGCGACGCGCTGTATCCAGGGCATTGAATTCATCGGCCAGCGCAGGATTGGCCTGCGCTTCCTCGCGGCTGATGAAACCATCGCCATCCACATCCATCGCGTCGAAATCGATGCGGTAATTGCCGACTACGCTGTCGGGCTGGATCGAGCGGACGGTGACCTGCGCCTGGCCGGCCGGCATCTGGATCTGCGTGGAATGGGTGACCTTGCCAGTGGACAGCGATTGCTCGCGTACGTTCACCGGTGTATCGCTCAGTGGCACGCTCACCGCCGGTGCAGGTCGCTGCACCGTCTGTGCGGGGACGGCGAAGGGGAACAGGCCGACAATGACCAGGGGCAGGGAGTAACGAAACGCGAGCATGGCATGACTCATCCAGATGGAAGCAGGTCCGCCCAGGTGAGCGGATACCTGCGATGGTAGTGCGCGTAGGCTGAACAGGCGAATCGTCAGCCCGGAATAAAGGGGAACACCAGCTTCAACAGCCCCTTCAAACCACCTTCGGCGGTTGAGCTGATGGCCTTGGCGCCCAGGCTGTTGAGCGCACGCCGCAGGTCGACCCAGCGCAGTTGGGTGAGGTCCTTCTTCAGCAGGTCGGCGACTTCTTCCGAGGCCGGGGCCAGCTTTTTCAGCGCATCGAGCGTGGCCTGCGGATCGGGCTGCAGGTAGTTCCAGCGTTCGGCGATGTTGAGCAGGGTGTCGAAACGCACTGCCACCACTTCGCGGTTGCGTTCGTAAACCGGGATTGCGCCGACATCGAGGATGGCCTGCTCGAAGCGTTGGGCATCGTCGGGGTGTTCGATGCGGATGGCGAGGAAGCCTTCCTTGCGACTGCGTTCGCTGACGTGTTTTGCCCCGGAACGCAGATTGGCCTCGGTCAACACCGCGGCGACGATGCGCTGCAGGGCGGCGTCGCCTTCCTCCGGCACCAGCGCACGCCAGCGTGCATAACCATCGCGACGCAGGCCCTTGACCTTGGCCGGGGTGACCCGCAACTGCAGGGCGACCGCTGCATTGGAGTTGCTGCGGTTGATGGCGCCGTCGCGCTCGAGCAGTACGAAGATCAGCAGTTCCAGGTCGCGCTTGGTCAGCGACTGGAAGCCCTGCATCAGGGTCAGCCGCAGAAACTCGTTGCCGAAACCGGCCGGGTCCTTCAGTTCGATGCTGTGCATTGCGGTTCCTCCCATGGCCTACAGCATGCCTGATATGGATTGCAGCAGCTGAGACTGGCGCTCTCAGGGTTTGGCTGAGGGTTGCAAGCCGTATTCACGGCCGGGACGGTCTGCCTGGAAAGTTTCCACCGCGCCACGGTCCTGCAGGGTGACGAAGACCTGGCGGCCATCGCTGCCACCGAAGGCGACATTGGTGGGTTTGCGGCCCTTGAGTGGCACCTCACGCAGCAGCTTGCCTTCCGGCGAGACCACCGCAACCACACCGGCGTCGTAACGGGCGATATAGAGATTGCCGTCGGCATCGCAGCGCATGCCGTCCATGCCATGGTCCTCGAAGCGGATCAGCAGGCGCTTGTTGCTGATGCTGCCGTCGGCGGCGCGGTCGTAGACCCAGACATTGCGTTGAACGCTTTCGTTGACGTACAGGCGCTGGCCGTCCGGGCTGACCTCGATGCCATTGGTGGTGCCCATGCCGGTTTCGAGCAGGTGCACACTGCCATCGCGGTCGATGCGCCACAGCTGGCCGTCATCGACCTTTGCCCAGTTGGGGTCGCTGGCATACAGCGTGCCGTCCGGAGCCAGGGCGATGTCGTTGGGCTGGTGCGCATCGGGCAGGTGGGCGAACACGTTGACGCTGGTTGAGCCGGGTGCCACGCGCAGGATGTTGTGACGCGGGTAGTCGGCGATATACATCGTGCCATCACTGCCGAAGCGGATGCCGTTGCCGATGCTGCCTTCGGGCAGGGTGAGGAACAGCGTTGCCTTGCCGGTGTCATCAACGCGGCCGATGGTGCCGTCCTTGCCGATGTTGACCACGTACAGCGCGCCATCCGGGCCGGTCGCCGGGCCTTCGATGCCACTGGTGAAGGTGCCATCGCTGACGTGGTCGCGGGCGATGAAGGTGTCGGCGGCCAAAGCAGTGCTGCTCAGGGTGATGAGCGCGAGGGCAGCGATGCGGGCGCGGGTGATCTGGCGGGCGATGGCGGTGACTTCCGTGTTGGTGGAAGCGCGAGTGTGCCAGAGGCTTGGAAGGAAGCGCAGTGTGGTTGCTTGGGCAACTTTGGCAACGGCGCAGGTAGTGCCGAGCCATGCTCGGCAGAGGCTTTACCGGAACAATGATCGGTAGTGCCGAGCCATGCTCGGCAGGGGCTTTGCCGGAACAATGAATTGTAGTGCCGAGCCATGCTCGGCAGAGGCTTTACCGGCACAATGAACTGTAGTGCCGAGCCATGCTCGGCAGAGGCTTTACCGGTAATGCCCATGCCGAGCATGGCTCGGCACTACAGGGAATCTCGAGGCAGAAGCTGCCCTCACCCCAACCCCTCTCCCGCTTCGCAGGAGAGGGGCTTCAATCACAAGCCTTTGGACCGCGGAGTCACGAACACCGTGATTTCCTCGCGGTCGTGATACAGCTGCTTGGCGCGGATGGTCAGTGGTTTGCCGGCCTTGTCGGCGAACAGCTCCAGGCAAAGGCGCGTCTCGTCCCAGCGCTTCTTCATCGGCAGCTTCAGATTGAAGATGGCGTGCTTGCACCAGCCCTCGCGCAGCCAGGTGGCCATGCGTTCGGCCACGCGGCGCGGCTGTTCGACCATGTCGCAGACCATCCAATCCAGCGGCGTTTCCGGCTGCCAATGGAAGCCATCGGCACGCAGGTGTTCGACCAGACCGGTATCCAGCACGTGCTGGCGCAGTGGGCCGTTGTCGATGCTGCTCACATGCAGGTGCTGGCGGGTCAGCACCCAGGTCCAGCCGCCGGGTGCGGCACCCAGGTCCGCCGCGCGCATGCCCGGCACCACCAGTGCCTCACGTTCTTCCGGCGTGAGCAGGGTCATGAAGGCTTCTTCCAGCTTCAGGGCCGAACGCGAGGGGGCGTCCGGCAGCAGCTTCAGCCGCGGAATGCCCAGCAACCACGGCGCGCTGTCGCGGGTATCGGCCACGCATACAAATGCGTGCGTACCATCGACAAACACCACATGCAGCCGCGGCAGCTTGCCGTTGGGCTTGTCGGTGAGCAGGCCGGCCTTGCGCAGGGCCGGCCGCAGGGCATTGCCGAAGGCGCGCGCCAGCCCGGCCAGCGGCTTGCCGGCGTCCGAATCGGGGTGTTCCACCCACAGGTCGCCAAAGCGCTGCTGGCCTTCCAGCGCGGCGATGATCGGGGTGATGCGGTCGCTGGCATCGAGCTGCGGCAGTTCAGCCAGTACCCGCAGTTTCTGGCGGGCGAAGATCAACTCGCGCCAGGGCAGGCGCTGGTCCAGCGCTTCGACCTCGTCGGTGACGAACATCACGTAGCCATCGTTGCGCTGGGTACGCGCGTAACCGGAAATGCCGGCATGGCCTGCACGTTCGTTCAGTTCGCCGGCCAGTTCCGGTTCAAAGCCTTGGCGGCAATAGCAGAGCAGGCCGGTCATGGAAATCCTTGGTGTGGAGCGGGTGGGCCTCTCCTTCTCCCGCCGGGAGAAGGTGCCCGCAGGGCGGATGAGGGTAGGTGATGCTCCGGTAGCAGACTGCATGAAAACTGCCGGACCCTCACCCCAACCCCTCTCCCGGTGGGAGAGGGGCTTCAGGTCAGTAGCGGGCGCCGTCGTTCTTGCCGTAGCTGTGCAGCACGGCGCGTGCGTCGTCGCGGTTGATGCCTTGCACGACCTCGATGCCGCGCTTGTTCAGCTCACCAGCCCAATCGGTGGGCAGCGGGCCTTCGTCGAACGGGGTCAGTTCTTCCACGTCGGCGGCGCTGGCGCCGATCAACAGGCGGTCGATGCCGGCCCAGACGGTGGCGCCATAGCACTGGCAGCAGGGCTGCGAGGAGGTGGCCAGGGTGATCGGCGACAGCAGCGCGTTCAAGCGCGGGGTGTTGAGCTTCTGCTGGGCCAGCATATAGGCCATGTTTTCGGCGTGTGCCAACGAGGTGGCATGCGGCACCACGCGATTTACCGCGGCGGCGATCACCTTGTGGTCGGGGCCGAATACCACCGCACCAAACGGGCCGCCACTGGCGTGTTCAACGTTCAGCCGCGACAGCGCGATGGCCAGCGCCACCTTGTCCGCATCGCTGGTATAGGCGCGGTCGCAGTCGACGGCGTCGTGAATCCAGACGGGGAGGGTGAGGTGAACCTGGGCGTGCAGCATGATGATGACCGGTGTTGTGGCAAAAAACGGCGGTCAGTTTAGCGGACTGGGGGGCTGGGGCGGGTTTGCGGGTGGGGCTTGTTCAGGTGTGGGGATCAGCCGCGCGCGCGGAACTGGAGCGGAGCCGCACTAAGCCCCCTCCCTTTCGCGTAGCGAAGGGGAGGGTTGGGGAGGGGTCGGCTTTTGCTTTGGGGTTTGCGGATGACGCGAAAAGCCCCCCTCCCCAACCCTCCCCTTGGCCTTCGGCCAAAGGGAGGGGGTTTAGTTCCCTTTGGCTGCGCCAAAGGGAAGGGGCTTAAAAGGCTTAAAATTCCGCGCCTACGGTCATGAAAATCTGCCGCGGCGCGCTGGCGTGGATGGAATAGCGGGTGCCTGCGGGATCGGTCGGGGCGAACGAGCTGAGCTGCCCGGCGTAGCGCTTGTTGGTCAGGTTGGTGACGTTCAAGGAGACCTTCACATTCTGCAGGCCCAGGCCGGGGCCGAAGCTGTAACCGCCGCCGGCGTCGAAGGTGGTTACGCCCGGTACCGACTGGTCATTGGTATAGGTGTAGTAGCGCTTGCCGGTGTACTTGCCGCGCAGGCTCGCGAACCAACCATCACGGTTCCAGCTCAATTCGCTGGAGGCCATGCGTTGCGGGGTGTCGACGGTGATCTTGCCGGCCACCGGCACGATCGCACCGCCGGAGAGGTAGTCGTTCTCGTAGGTGGTCTTGTTCCAGGACAGCGCGTTGTACCACTGCAGGCCCTGTGTCGGCTTGAGGATGAAGGTCAGTTCCGCGCCCTGGCTCTTCACCGAGCCAACGTTGATGAAGCGGGTGATGCACTCCGGTCGCGTGCCCACTTCAATGCTGGTGCAGGGATTGAGCGAGAGCAGGCGGTTGTCGAACATCACGTGATACGCGGCCAACGAGGCCTGGTACTTGCTGCCGAACGTACGGAAACCGGCTTCGAAGGTCTTGGACTTCTCCGGTTCCAGGCCGGCACTGGCGCCAAACGACTCCGGCGAAACCTGCAGCGGGCCGCCGCTGCCACCACCGACGAAGGCGGCGATGTTCTCGGCATACGAGGCGAACAGCTCATTGTTTGCATTGAGCTTGAAGCCCAGCCCCAGCTGCGGCAGCAGCGACTCCTTGGCGGTCAGCGTGCCCGACGCGAGCTTCTGCTCGGTGCCGGGTTTGGCCGTCGCGCGCATGCGGGTATTCGGGCTCTTGATGCCGATATCCACCGTCAGGCGCTGGTCGAGGAAGCGCATGCGGTCCTGCACGTAGAACTGGCGCGTGCGGATGTCGAAATCCTGATCAAACAGGCGGCGGTCCGGATTCTTGAGGTAGGTGTCGTCGAGGAACGGGCCGTCGATGTAATAGAAGTTGCGCTCGACGTTGTGGTCGTTCTGCTCGAACCACAGGCCGGCCTCCAGTTCATGGATGCCGACGTTCCACGACAGTGCAGCGGTCAGGCCCTCGCGGTCGATGGTGTAGTTGGTGCTGCGGATGGAAATCGGCAGCATGCGGTCGGTGCCCGGATACGAGGGCTGGCCCGGTGCCCACCAGTGGCCCTGGCCACGGTTGTCATGGTGGTAGGCAAGCAGCTTGAGGTTGAGTTCCTCACCCAGATGCAGGCTGGCATCGAGCGAGTACAGATTGTCATCACGCAGCGCACGGCTCTGGTAATAGGCATCGTCGATGCTGTTGACGCCGCCAGTGAAGGCGCATCGCGTGGCGTCGAAGGTCGCTGGCGCGCAGTACGCCGCGGCGACGGCGCGGTCCCAATCCGGCGCATAGATGTTCCAGTCGTAGCCCAGTCCACGCTGCAGCATGCTCTTGGACAGATAGGCGTAGTTGGGCTGGCTTGCCCGCGAGGTGGCAACGAAGGCGCCGAAACGGTGATCACCCACGTTCCACACCGCCTTGGCATTGAACTGGCGGGTGGTCTGGTTCTGGTGCGGTGCGGCCCACATGTCGGCATCCTGATGCACGCCGGAGACATAGGCAGAGAAGCCATTCAGATCGCCGGTATCCACGCGCAGATAGCCACGGCGCTGGTTGTCATCGCCAACGGTGACACTGGCGCGGCCACCGAATACGGTGGACGGGTCCTGCGAGAAGTACTGGATGGCACCGCCGAGGTTGCTGGTCGAGGCCACGCCCAGCGAGCCGATGCCCTGTGACAACTCGGCGCCGCCCAGGTTCTCGGCGATGATGGCGCGGGCGATGCTCAGGCCGTTGTAGTTGCCATAGCTGTTGTCGCCGAGCGGGATGCCATCAAGCGTATAGCCCAGGCGTGTCTTGTCGAAGCCGCGCAGGCTGATGGTCTGCGATTCTTCGTTGGCTCCGAAGGCGTCGTTGGACTGCACGGAGACACCGGGCAGGCGATCAAGAATCTTCTGGCCGCTGCTGCCCGGCGGCAACACCTGCTTGTCGACTTCACCGATGCGTTGCACCTGGCGGGTCTGGCCCTGGCCGATCACCGAGATGGTGTCCAGCGTCTGCGCGGAGGCGCTGTCGGCGGAGTCTGCTTCGGCGTAGGCGTGGCTGGTGCACAGGGCAAGCGTGATGGCGAGGCTGAGGCGTTTGGAAATCATGGTCTACCGTTCCGTGGGAGGGCCGGCGCGCGCCGGTAACGGAAGGGTGTCGGTGCTTTGTTAAACCCCGTTTACGGTGGCATCCAATTACGTTGCTTTGCACAGTATTGGTGACGTGATTCCCGTTTGACCCGGCTCGAATCGACTGTTCATTGCGGGCATGGTGACGGTGGGCGCAAAGAAAACGCCGCGACAATGCGCGGCGTTCGTTGTTGCATCCATGGACCGCTACATCAACCCATGTAGAGGCCACCGTTGACCGGATAATCAGCGCCGGTCACATACGCCGCATCATCGCTGGCAAGCCATGCGCACAGAGAGGCCACTTCCTCGGGCTTGCCAAGGCGGCGGATCGGCACTGAGGCCGCAAGCCGATCGAGCACATCCGGCGGGAAGCTGCTGATCGCCTGGCTGGCGATATAGCCGGGCGAAATGGTGTTGACGGTGACGCCGCGCGCTGCGACTTCCGCGGCCAGCGCACGGCTGAAGCCGTGCATCGCGGCCTTGGCGGTTGCGTAGTTGACCTGGCCGATCTGGCCCTTCTGCGCACTGACCGAGCCGATGTTGATGATGCGGCCCCAGTTCTGGTTGGTCATGCCATCGACAACCTGCTTGCTCAGGTTGAACAAGGTGTTGAGGTTGGAGGCGATCACCGCGTTCCAGTCCTCGCTGCTCATCTGCCGGAACAACATGTCACGGCTGCCGCCGGAGTTGTTGACCAGTACGTCGACTTCGCCCACTTCCGCGCGCACCTTGGCGAACGCAGCGGCGGTGGAGTTCCAGTCGGCGGCATTGCCTTCGGAGGTGATGAAGTCGAAACCGAGCTCGCGTTGTTCGCGGATCCAGTTGGCCTTGCGCGGCGAATCCGGCGCGCAGCCTGCGACCACGGTGTGGCCTGCGCGGGCAAGGGTCTGGCAGATGGCAGTGCCGACACTGCCCATGCCACTGGTGACGTAAGCGATACGTAGCGTCATTGTGCTCTCCAATGCGTCAGGTAGGTGCCGCTCAGGCGGCCAATGGATACAGGGCGAACAGCAGGCTGCCGGCCATCAGGATCATGGAGATCAGCACGGCCCACTTCAGGGTGAATTTCTGGTGGTCAGCGAAATCCACCTTGGCCAGACCAACCAGCAGATAGGTCGATGGCACCAGCGGGCTCAACAGATGCACCGGCTGTCCGGCCAGCGAAGCGCGCGCCATTTCCACCGGGGTGATGCCGTAGTGACCCGCCGCTTCGGACAGGATTGGCAGCACGCCGAAATAGAAGGCATCGTTGGACATGAAGAAGGTGAAGGGCATCGATGCCACCGCGGTGATCACCGCCAGGTAGGGTCCCCAGGCTTCCGGAATCACCGACAGGAAGCCCCGCGACATCGCCTCGACCATGCCGGTGTTGGACAGGATGCCGGTGAAGATGCCCGCGGCGAAGATCAGCGATACCACCGACAACACATTGCCGGCGTGGTTGACCACGCGACGGCGTTGCTCGGCCAGGTTCGGGTAGTTGATCACCAGTGCAATCGCGAAGCCGACCATGAACAGCACCGGCATCGGCAGCAGGCCGATCACCAGCGCCGCCATCAATGCCAGGGTCAGGGCGAAGTTGACCCACAGCAGCTTCGGCCGCTTGGTGTCTTCGGCGTCTTCCACCGTCGGCAGCGCATCGCTGTCATCGGAGACGCTGGCGTCCATCCACGAGCCACCCTGCGGCAGGGCAACCACACCGAGGCGACGGCGTTCCTTCATGCCCAGGTACCAGGCCAGTGCGAGGATGCCGGCGCAGGCCAGCACCATCGCCGGAATCAGCGGCACGAATACATCGGCTGGATCCACATGCAGCGCAGTGGCCGCACGCGCGGTCGGGCCGCCCCACGGGGTGAGGTTCATCACGCCACCGGCGAGGATGGTCACGCAGGTCATGCTCAGCGCGTTCATGCCCAGGCGACGGTACAGCGGCAGCATCGCCGACACGGTGATCATGTAGGTGGTGGAACCGTCGCCATCGAGCGAAATCAGCATCGCCAGCACCGCGGTGCCCATCACGATCTTCAGCGGATCGCCCTTGACGATGCGCAGGATGATGCGCACCAGCGGATCGAACAGGCCGGCGTCGATCATCACCCCGAAGTAGAGGATGGCGAACATCAGCATCACGCCGGTCGGCGCGATCTTCTTGATGCCGTCGAGCATCATCTCATCGAGGCCGGCACCGAAGCCGCCGATCAGGGCGAACACGATGGGTACGGTAATCAGGGCGACCAGCGGCGACAGTCGTTTGCTCATGATGAGATACATGAACGTCAGGACCATGCCGAAGCCGAGGATGGTCAGCATCATCTGCAGACTCCTAGAAGGGACAGGACGGGGAAGAGGTATTTAGAAATCGAACTGCAGGCGGCCGGTGACCGCGCGGGTGTGGTCCACCGTGGTATCGGTCAGGCGGTTGCGGTTGCGGCTTTCGATCAGGTTGAGCATGAAACGCAGGTTGTCGCGCAGGTACCAGTTGCCGGCCAGGGTCCAGGCCTCGGTGCTGCCGTTGCGCAGATCAGGCTGGCCATCAAGGTGCTGGTTACCGCGCATCTGGTCATAGCGCAGCGCGACTTCAAACGCGCCGGGCTTGTGGCGGATGTCCTTGATGCGGGCGAAGCGGCCGGTCTTGCGGTCGTAGCTGCGCGACTCGCCGGTGACGAACCAGCTGAACATGCCGTAGGCCGCCATCACTTCACCGCGTTGCGCGCCATCATCGAAGGTGGCGCCGCTGAGTTCGCCCTGCCATGACAGCGGGCCGCGCACCTGTGCGTATTCCAGCGACCACTTGTTGACGTCGGTATCGCGGCCGGCCGAGAAGTCGACCAGGGTCAGTCGACTTTCATCGGACAGATGGCCGGCCGGGCGCGGACGGATACGCAACGCAGGAACGCCGTTTACGCCGGGGTTGTCATAGGCCTCGCGGGCCAGCGACACGCCCAGGTGCAGCACGTCGCCTGCGGCCGGGCTCGGTGCCCAGGTGACACGACCACCGGCGGCGCGGCCCTTTACCTGCCAGGCATCGATGCTTTCCAGACTGTAGACGCTTGCCGCCCAGGTCATGTCGCCAGGATTGGCCTGCCAGGACGCGCCGAGGCGGTACAGCGGGGCAAGGCTGGTGCCGGCGCTGCCGCGCTCCAGGAAGCTGCCGTAGTTGGAGCCGGTGCGGTCGTCCAGCGAGTAGTACTGCTTGAACTGGCCGACGGTCAGGCGGCCGGCATCGCCGAAGCTGCGGCTGACGTAGACATCCTTGGCCTCGGGGCGGTCGCCGGAGAAGTCAGCTTCCAGCTTGTAGTCGACGACGAAGAACTTGCCGGATACATCCAGCCAGGCGCGACGGATCTCGGTGTCGTCCTTGTTCGGGGTGCCGCGATGGTCGTTGTCAAAACTGGCGAAATCCAGATGCAGGCGGCCGCCGATGGTGGCAGTCACCGGGCCTTCGTCTTCTGCGGCCAGCGCTGGAGCGCACAGGCTCAGCAGGACAGCGGCAGCGAGGCTGCGCTTTTGGAAAACACTCAGTTCCACAAACCCTCCCAGGTGCGCGCCAGGCGCGCGGCAAACATGGGCACCTGCTGGTGCGTGGGCGCAGTCTGGCCGGGACTAGCTGTCATCCGCCTGTCAAGGGTTTGTGCGGCGCAGCAACGCGCGCTGGCACTGCGCCTTTGCGGCTTCCGCGTTAGCATTCGCGCCTTCCCGACACTTTCCACCGCGATGCGCCTGCTGCTGGTTGAAGACAATGCGGACTTGGCCGATGCCATCATCCGTCGCATGCGCCGCAATGGCCACGCGGTGGATTGGCAGGCCGACGGCATGGGCGCAGCCAGTGTGCTGCGCTACCAGAGCTTTGATCTGGTGGTGTTGGATATTGGCCTGCCCAAGCTCGATGGCCTGCGCGTGCTGGCGGGCATGCGCGAGCGCGGTGACAGCACGCCGGTGCTGATGCTGACCGCCCGCGATGGCATCGAGGATCGCGTGCAGGCGCTGGACGTGGGCGCCGATGACTATCTGGGCAAGCCGTTCGATTTCCGCGAATTCGAAGCGCGCTGCCGGGTGTTGCTGCGTCGCGGCCGTGGCCAGGCCAGCGAAGTGGTGCAGATCGGCAGCTTCCAGTTCGACAATGCCGCGCACCGGGTCAGCCTGGATGGCGAAGTGATCGAACTGCCGAACCGTGAATTCCGCCTGCTGGAGATCCTGGTCGGCCGGCTCGGGCAGGTCGTCGGCAAGGATGAGATCGGCAAGGGCCTGTTCGGTTTCGACGACGAAGCCGGGCCCAATGCCATCGAACTGTATATCGGGCGGCTGCGCAAGAAACTGGCGGCTGCGCCAGTGCGCATCACCACCGTGCGCGGCGTGGGCTACATGCTGGAAGCCAGTGACGGCGTTACCGATGGCGACGGCTGAGGTCCGCACCTCCGGTTCATTGCGGCGCACCTTGATGCTGTATCTGGGTGCCTTGCTGGCGGTGTTCGCGGTGGCCTTGCTGTTTGCCGCACGGGACTACGGGCAGCGTGCGGCCAACCGTTCCTATGACCATCTGCTGGTGTCCTCGGCGTTGTCCATCGCCGATTCGGTGGCGCTGGTGGATGGCCAATGGCAGGTGGACCTGCCGTATGCGGCCCTGGACCTGCTTTCGATGGCGGAAGAAGACCGCGTGTTCTACCGCGTGGCCGACAGTCGTGGTCGCACCATCACCGGCTACGAGGATCTTCCCCTGGCACCGCGCAGGAGCGGCAGCCAGCCGCAGTTGTTCGATGCCGACTACAGTGGCGAGACGGTGCGCTTCGTGGTGGTCAAGCGCAGCTTTGCCGCCGCTTCTGCGCAGGGTGAAGTGCAGGTGCAGGTCGGCCAGACCCGTCGCGCACGTGCCGAACTGGCACAGGAAATGGTCAACCGCGCGTTGATCGCCATCGGCGTGTTATCGGCCTTGTTGCTGGCGCTGGTGGCCTTCGGTGTGCATCGCGCGTTCCGCCCACTGGTGCGCCTGGAGCGCGAGCTGTCGCGGCGTGAACCCTCCGACCTGAAACCGCTGGACTCGCATGTGCCGCGCGAGATGAACCAGATGGTCGCTGCCTTGAACCGCTTCATGGAACGCCTGTCCAGCAGCAACGAAACCCTGCGTGCATTCATGGCCGAAGCCGCACATCAGATGCGCACGCCGCTGGCAGCACTGCGCGCACAGGCCCAGCTGGCCTTGGACGAAGAAGAGCCCGAGGAGATGCAGCGCAGCCTGCGTGCAATCGAGCGAAACGCCACCCATATGAGCCGCCTGCTGAACCAGCTGCTCAGCGATGCCAGCGTCATCCATCGCTCCAACCTGCAGCGCTTCGCGCCGCTGGACCTGGTCGAAACCGTGCATCAGGCCCTGCACGAAGCACTGCCGCAGGCCGGTCCGGCACCGCGCGTGCAGCTGGCGGTCACCACCGGTGCGGTGCAGGTCAATGGCGACGCCCTGCTGCTGCGCGAGGCGATCAAGAACCTGATCGACAACGCGGTGAAATACGGCGGCGACGGCCCGCTGCAGATCGCTCTGACGGTGCAGGACACGCAGGCGGTATTGACCATCGCCGACCACGGCCCCGGGGTCAGCGCCGCCGATGCCGAACGCGTATTCGAGCGCTTCGGGCGCGGTGAAAACGCGCCGGCCGGTGGTGCCGGCCTCGGGCTGGCCATCGTCAAGCGCGTGGTTGAAAGCCATGGCGGCCGCATCGACCTGAGCAATCGGCCCGAAGGCGGTCTGGTCGCCACCATCCATCTGCCAAGGCATGCCGCATGAGCCGCTTGTTGATCCTGTTGCTGGGCGTGCTGTTGGCGCCATCTCTGATCGCCGCACCTGGCGATGTTCAGCGCTTCCCTGCGCAGGGCGTTGCGACCGAACAGCTGCGCATCCACGGCACGACCGATATCGAAGTGTTCGCGGTGGTGATCGCCGACTACCAGCGCCTGCACCCGGGCACCGAAGTCGTTTATGAAGACATCATCACCCAGGACCTGTACGCGCGTTTCCTGCGCGAGCGCAACACCGCGCGCACGCCCGATCTGCTGATTTCCAGCGGCATGGATCTGCAGACCAAACTGGTCAACGATGGCCATGCACTGCCACATCGTTCGCCGCAGACCGAAGCCGTGCCTTCCTGGGCGAAGTGGCGCAATGAAGCCTTCGGCATCAGCTACGAGCCGGTGGCGATGGTCTACAACACACGGACCTTGCCGGTCGCAAAAGTGCCGCACACGCGCCGCCAGCTGCTTGACCTGCTACGTGCCGAAGGCACACCGCTGCGCGGCAAGGTCGGCACCTACGATATCGAACGCAGCAGCGTCGGCTATCTGCTGGCGACCCAGGATGCACAGCGTGGCAGCATCGCTGGCGCCTTGCTGGGCGCATTGGGTGACAACGGCGTGGTGCGCGAGGAGCGTACCGGCGTGCTGTTGGACCAGGTCAGCAGCGGCAAGCTGTCGCTGGTCTACAACGTACTGGGTTCCTACGCGCAGGCGCGTATAGATGCTGGTGCGCCCTTGGGAATCGTCGAGCCGGAGGACTACACGCTGGTGGTGCTGCGCACGGCGGTGATTCCGCGCAACAGCCCGCACCCTGCCGAAGCCAAGCGCTTCCTCGACTACCTGTTGTCGGCGCGCGGCCAGCAGGTGCTGTCGCGCGAGGCGCGGCTGATGCCGATCATCCGCAACGGTGGCGGTGACAGCGATCCCGGCCAGAACCGGCGGCCGATCCAGCTTGGGCCCGGCTTGCTGGTGTATCTGGATGCGCTCAAGCGGCGCCAGTTCCTGGATGCCTGGCGCAGCAGCGTTGAGCCCAAGCCGCGCTGAGTGTGGCTCAGCGTAGCGGGATGGGGTGTTCGCTGGTTGGCGCAGCACCGTAGCCCGGGTAAGCGCAGCGCACCCGGGAAAAGGATCCAGTGATCCTTCAGGCGCTCTGCAACCGGCCCCGGGTGCCCTGCGCTTACCCGGGCTACGCGACTGCGGTTGCTGGCGTTTCCCGCTGAAGCAGGGTGCTTCTCACGCGCCGAGTCACGCGAGCTCAGCGCACTGGCGCAGGGTTCTCGTTCAACGGTTGGCGCAGGGAGTTGCCGCCGCCCGCTGCCGCGCATTTGCCCTGCACGCAGCTGCAGCCTTGGATCTCAGGGAAACCGCAGACACTCATCATGCCCTTGGCCTGGCAGCTGGCCTGCACCCCGGCCGGATCGGTAGGGCTGTTGACGTTGACGCAGGCCGGGTAATAGCCGCAGCAGTTGCCGACGTTCTTCACGGTGCAATCGGCGTCGACCTTGCAGCTGCTGTCGACCACGATGGGTGTGGCGGCAGGTTTGGCTGGTGGTGAGTGTTCGCTGGCGGGGACCGGCGCGGGCGTTTGCGAGGTGACCGGCGCAGTGGCGGCCGGTGAGCTGCAGGCGGTGATCGCAAGCAGCAAGCAGAGCAGCAGTGACAGACGGTACATGGGCGAATCCTGTTCCGGGCACGCGGCCATGGTAGCCGCGGGCCATGTGAGCAGGGGGTTACCGGGCTGTCAGCCGGCAACCCCGCCCAGCCTGATCAGGCCGACCAGGTATCGCGCAGGGTCACGCTGCGGTTGAACACTGGCTTGGCCGGGGTGTGGTCGCGACGGTCGGCGACGAAATAGCCGGTGCGCTCGAACTGGTAGCTCTGTTCCGGTGCGGCCAGGGCTGCGGCCGGTTCGACGTAGCCGGTGACGACCTTGCGCGATTCCGGGTTCAGGTAATCGCGGTAGGTCTTGCCGTCGGATTCATCGTCCGGGTTGGCCACCGAGAACAGGCGGTCGTACAGACGCACTTCGGCTTCCACCGCGTGCTGGGCGCTGACCCAATGGATGGTGCCCTTGATCTTGCGGTTGGCGCCTTCCATGCCCGGGCGCGATTCCGGGTCCAGCCAGCCGCGCAGCTCGACGATCTCGCCAGCGTCGTTCTTGATCACTTCATCGACGCGGGCGATGCCTGCGCCACGCAGGCGCACTTCGCCGCCCGGGACCAGACGCTTCCAGCCCTTGGGCGGTACTTCGGCGAAGTCTTCGCGCTCGATCCACAGCTCGCGCGAGAACGGTACTTCGCGGCTGCCGAAGCTTTCGTCCTTCGGGTGGTTGCTGAAGGTGAGCGCTTCTTCGTGGCCTTCCGGCAGATTGGTCAGCACCAGCTTGAGCGGATCGATGACCGCCATGCGGCGTGCGGCGGCGCTGTCCAGGTCTTCGCGCAGGGCGCCTTCCAGCACGCTGAAATCGATCAGCGAGTTCTGCTTGGAAATACCCACGCGCTCGGCGAACAGGCGCATCGCCGCCGGGGTGTAACCACGACGACGCAGGCCCTGCAGGGTCGGCATGCGCGGGTCTTCCCAACCATCGACCAGATTTTCGGTGACCAGCGCCATCAGCTTGCGCTTGCTCATCACCGTGTAGTTGATGTTCAGGCGCGAGAACTCGATCTGGCGCGGCTTGGCGGCTTCGCGCGGCAGGCCCTTGTCGACCAGCGGCTGGGTCAGCGCGTTGTCGTGGGCGTAGTCGACGTTGTCCACGCACCAGTCGTACAGCGGGCGGTGGTCTTCGAATTCCAGCGTGCACAGCGAGTGGGTGATGCCTTCCAGCGAATCGCCCAGCGCATGCGCGAAGTCATACATCGGGTAGATCGGCCAGGCATTGCCGGTGTTCTGGTGCTCGACGTGCTTGATGCGGTAGATCGCCGGGTCGCGCAGGTTGATGTTGCCGCTGGCCATGTCGATCTTGGCGCGCAGGGTGCGGGCGCCATCGGCGAACTCACCGGCACGCATGCGCGCGAACAGGTCCAGGTTCTCCTCGACGCTGCGCTCGCGGTACGGCGAGGGGCGGCCCGGCTCGGTCAGGGAGCCGCGGTAGGCGCGCACTTCCTCGGCCGACAGGTCGCAGACATAGGCCTTGCCGTCGCGGATCAGCTTCTGTGCGGCCAGGTAATACGCGTCGAAGTAGTCCGAGGCGTGGCGCAGCTCGTTCCACTCAAAGCCCAGCCAGCGCACGTCGTCCTGGATGGCGTTGACATACTCGGGGTCTTCCTTGGCTGGGTTGGTGTCGTCGAAACGCAGGTTGCAGACGCCGCCGAACTCGCCAGCGATGCCGAAATTCAGGCAGATCGATTTGGCGTGGCCGATATGCAGGTAGCCATTGGGCTCCGGCGGGAAACGGGTCTTGATGGCGGTGTGCTTGCCGCTGGCCAGGTCCTCGCGGACGATCTGACGGATGAAATCGCGCTTTTCGGGGGCGTTTTCCGGCGTGGCGACGACAGCAGGCGTGTTCTCGGACATGGGGGACGCAGCGTATTGAAGTAAACCGCAAGTTTAGCCGAGCCGGGCAGAGGTTGCCGGGACAGGGCTATGCTGGACCCTTCCGTCCCCCGGGTTTGCTGCTGATGGACCGTCCGGTTCTGGTGATAGGCAACAAGAATTACTCCTCCTGGTCCCTACGGCCCTGGCTGTTGCTGCGCCATTTCGGGGTCGATTTCGACGAGGTGCGGCTGGCCCTGGGCAGCCCCGGCTTTGCCAGCCAGGTGCAGCAGTATTCGCCCACCGGCAAGGTGCCGGCGCTGCACGACGGTGCGCTGCAGCTCTGGGATTCGCTGGCCATCTGCGAGTATGCCAACGAGCGCTGGCTGGGCTGGCGTGGCTGGCCAGCCGATCCGGCGCAGCGGGCGCTGGCGCGGGCGGCGGCTGCGGAAATGCATTCAGGTTTCACCGCGCTGCGCACTCAGCTGCCGATGAACAGCCGCCGCCAGCCGGATGGCTACCATTGGGACGCGGCCGCCCAGGCCGATATCGCCCGCATCCACGCCCTGTGGACAACGCTGCGGCGCCAGCAGGGGGCAGGCGGGGACTACCTGTTTGGCCCGTTCGGCATCGTTGATGCGATGTTTGCGCCGGTGGCAGTACGGTTTGACGGCTATGGCGTGGCGGTGGAGGGCGCGGCGGCCGACTACTGCCAGCGCCTGCTGGCCTTGCCGGCGCTGCGCGAATGGCGCGAGGCCGCGGCCCTGGAAACGGAGGGCTATGCCGCCACCGATGCCCTGCGCAAACCGCTGTGAACGGAGCACCCCATGCAACTGATCTACCAGAGCAACAACCTGTTCGACGCGCACCTGGTCAAGCACGCGCTGGAGGATGCGGGCATCCCGGCCTTCGTGTTTGGTGAGTCGCTGTTGGGGGCCGGCGGCGAACTGCCCTTGTTCGGCCTGCTGCGGGTCTGCGTGCCGGATTCGGCCACGCCCGAGGCCGAGGACATCGTGGCCGCGCTGGGCTTGGACGATGGCCCTGCCGACCCCATCTTGGATGACGATGAAGCGCCGGGGTTCCTCCCGGCCTGAGGAGCGGACATGTTGGGAATCGGCCAGGGAATACTGGGTATCGGCGCGTTCAAGCAGCGCCTGCCGCGCCCGGAAGAAGCGCTGCCGGGGCGGGACACGCCGCTGCCCCTGCACAACCAGCATTTCGTCAACGGCCAGCCCCTGCGGGCCGATTTCAACGGCTTGCAGGTGCTGGACGTGGGCTTGGGCTGTTTCTGGGGTGCCGAGCGCAAGTTCTGGCAGCTGCCGGGCGTGGTGACCACGGCGGTGGGCTACCAGGGCGGCGTCACCCCGAACCCGACCTATGAGGAGGCCTGCTCCGGTCTTACCGGCCATACCGAAGTGGTACGGGTGGTATTTGATCCGGCAAAGGTGGCGCTGGAGACGGTGCTGCGCACCTTCTGGGAGAACCACGACCCTACCCAGGGCATGCGCCAGGGCAACGACACCGGCACCCAGTACCGCTCGGCGCTCTACTGCCATACGCGGGCGCAGTACGAGGCGGCCATTGCAAGCCGCGATGCCTACCAGCAGCAGCTGACGGCTGCCGGCTATGGGGCGATCACCACCGAGATCGTGTTCCCGGCACCGCCGTTCTACTACGCCGAGGACTACCACCAGCAGTATCTGGCGAAGAATCCGAACGGCTATTGCGGCATCGGCGGCACCGGCGTGAGCTGCCCGATTGGTCTGGATGTCTGAGCTATGAGTGCCACGCCGCGCTGTTTATTGGTGGTGTGGCACAGCTTCACCGGCGCTACTGCGGCGATGGTTGACGCAGTTTTGGACGGTGCCCGTGCAAGTGCGGGTGATGCGGTGCAGGTGATTGCGTTGCGTGCTGCAGATGCCGGTGCCGAGGATGTGCTTGCCGCCGATGCGGTGGTGTTTGCCACGCCGGAGACATTGGCCTCGATGAGCGGGGCGATGAAGGATTTCTTTGACCGCAGCTATTACCCGCTGTTGGGGCGCTGCGAGGGCAAGCCGTATGCGCTGCTGGTGTGCGCGGGCTCGGATGGCCAACCAACGATCGCGCAGTTGCGCAGGGTGGCTTTGGGGTTGCGTTTGAAAGAGGTGGCCGAGCCGGTGCTGGTGTGTACGCAGGCACAGACGGCGGAGGCGATTGTTGCCGAGAAGACGCTGCCTGAGTCGAAGTTGGCGCGAGGCCGAGAGTTGGGTGCGCTGTTGGCAGCAGGGCTGGAGCTTGGCATTTTTTAAAGCCCCTCTCCCAATGGGAGAGGGGTTGGGGTGAGGGTGCCTTGCAGCTAGGCTTCGCACCTACCCTCATCCGCCCCTTCGGGGCATCCCCGCCTTCGCGGGGACAGGCTCTTCTCCCGAAGGGAGAAGGGAGTGGTCAGGCATAGCTTTGGCTATCAGCCGCCCAACTCATCCGCAATCCGCTGACGCAAGGTCTGCAGATCCTTGGCAAATGCTTCGATACCGGTTGCCAGCTTCTCGGTGGCCATCGGATCGGCGGCCATGTCCGCGTCGAACTTCGTTTCATCGATCGCAGCGATGTTCACCGCTTCGGCAGCACCCGCCACCAGCTTGCGCGGCAGCTCGCCGAAGTCCGCGTCCAGCTTCTCCAGCAGGTCCGGCGAGATCGTCAAACGGTCGCAACCAGCCAGCGCTTCGATCTGCGCGGTCGAGCGGAACGAGGCGCCCATCACCACCGTGCTGGAACCACGGCGCTTGAATTCGGCAAACACGCCGCGCACGAACTGCACGCCCGGGTCTTCGTCAATGTTGGCCGGGGTCTGGCCGTTGGCCACGTACCAGTCCAGGATGCGGCCGACGAACGGAGAGATCAGGAAGGCACCGGCTTCCGAGCAGGCCAGGGCCTGGGTCGG
>NZ_DLJW01000032.1:0-353 GCF_002477705.1 Stenotrophomonas sp. UBA7606
GACTACGTCAAGAACATGATCACCGGTGCCGCCCAGATGGACGGCGCGATCCTGGTGTGCTCGGCCGCTGACGGCCCGATGCCGCAGACCCGCGAGCACATCCTGCTGTCGCGTCAGGTCGGCGTGCCGTACATCGTCGTGTTCCTGAACAAGGCCGACATGGTTGACGACGCCGAGCTGCTGGAACTGGTCGAAATGGAAGTGCGCGAGCTGCTCTCCAAGTACGACTTCCCGGGCGACGACACCCCGATCGTGCACGGCTCGGCCCGTATGGCGCTGGAAGGCGACCAGAGCGAAATCGGTGTGCCGGCCATCCTGAAGCTGGTCGATGCACTGGACAGCTGGATCCCGAC
>NZ_DLJW01000032.1:560-5170 GCF_002477705.1 Stenotrophomonas sp. UBA7606
CGCAAGCTGCTGGACCAGGGTCAGGCAGGCGACAACGCCGGTCTGCTGCTGCGCGGCACCAAGCGTGACGACGTCGAGCGCGGCCAGGTTCTGGCAAAGCCGGGTTCGATCACCCCGCACACCCAGTTCGACGCCGAAGTGTACGTGCTGTCGAAGGACGAAGGCGGCCGTCACACCCCGTTCTTCAAGGGCTACCGTCCGCAGTTCTACTTCCGTACCACCGACATCACCGGTGCGGTTGAGCTGCCGGAAGGCGTCGAGATGGTGATGCCGGGTGACAACGTCAAGATGGGCGTCACCCTGATCAACCCGGTGGCAATGGACGAAGGTCTGCGCTTCGCAATCCGCGAAGGCGGCCGTACCGTCGGCGCCGGCGTGGTCTCCAAGATCACCAAGTAATAGTGCTGCGCTTCCACTGGAAGCAACGTATTGAAGGAAGGGCGGCCCTCGGGTCGCCCTTCTTTTTTGCTTGAAAGATTGTCTCGCCGCTCTGTCCGCTGGGCGACGGTGCTGCAAAACCCCTGTTCCGTAAGCGACGCTTTGACGATGCAGGGCCGCCGTAACCCGGGTAAGCGCAGCGCACCCGGGAGCAGCCAGGGCCAGTGATCTTGCAATCGCCGATCGGCTGCCGGTGTCTCACGAAGCGCCGCACCTGTCCGGGGCGACACAGGACTGTCGCGTTGCCTGGTCATCAGTCCGGTGGCGGAACTCTCGCCCCCAGTCCTCTACTGAGGGTGGCTTGGCTGCGGTGCGGTCTCTGTCTTTCGGCCCATCCAGGTCCACGCCAACGGGTGCTACTTTCGGTGCCCGCAACGGAGGGGTGGTATGGGTATTTCAAGAACGCTGCAGCGCACGCTGTTGGTGACGCTGTTGGCGAGTGCGGGTGCGTTGCATGCCGCTGTGCCGTCGCCAAGGGCGCACTTTGGTTTCGACATCGGCGACGACTACATGCTCGCCAACTACACGCAGACCGAGGCCTATTTCCGCAAGGTTGCTGCGCAGTCGGATCGGTTCCGGCTGGTGGAGCTCGGCAAGACCTCCGAAGGGCGCCCGCAGCTGATGCTGATTGCCTCCTCGCCGGCCAATCTGGCCCGGCTGGAGGAGTTCCGCGGCATTTCCGAGCGCCTGGCGCGCGCGCGTGACAGCGAGGAGGTGGCGTCCGCGCTGGCGGCGCAGGGCAGGGCGGTGGTGTGGATAGATGGCGGCCTGCATGCAAACGAGACCGTCGGCCCGCACCAGCTGATTGAAACCGTGTGGCAGCTGGCCAGCCGTGATGACGCCGAAACCCGGCGTATCCTGGATGACACCATCGTGCTGCTGGTGCACGCCAACCCCGATGGCCAGGAGTTGTACTCGGATTGGTACATGCGCGAGCCGGTGCCGCAAAAGCGTGTGCTGGACAAGCCGCCGCGGCTGTACCAGAAGTACGCCGGGCACGACAACAACCGCGATTTCTACATGGCAGCGCTGCAGGAAACGCGCAACATGAACCTGGCGATGTATACGCGCTGGTACCCGCAGATCGTCTACAACCATCACCAGACCTCGCCCAAGGGCACGGTCATCGTCATTCCGCCGTATCGCGATCCGTACAACTACAACATCGACGCGATGATCCCGGTGGGGCTGGAGGCCCTGGGCGCGGCGATGAACCTACGCTATTTGCAGGAGGCCAAGCCTGGCGCGGTATCCAAGCGCGGCAGCGTCTATTCGACCTGGTGGAATGGCGGGCTGCGGACCATGCCGTATTTCCACAACATGCTGGGCGTGCTGACCGAGATCACCGGCAACCCGACGCCGATGCAGATCCCGTTCCTGCCCGAACGGCAGCTGCCGGACAGCAATCTGCCGTCGCCGGTGCCGGCGCAGACCTGGCACTTCCGCCAGTCCATCGACTACAGCCTCACCGCCAACTGGGCGCTGCTGGACTATGCCTCGCGTCACCGTGAGCAACTGCTGTTGAACATCTATCGGATGGGCCGCAACTCCATTGCGCGCGGCAGTGCCGACAACTGGACCGCCAGCCCCAGTGCCCTGGCCCGCGCGGGCGAGCGGGCGGCTGCGGCCGCGCCGGCGGCCAAGGCGGGAGGGTTGTCGGCGGCGCAGGTGGGCGAGCTGCTGCATCAGCCTGCGCAGCGCGATCCGCGTGCCTACATCATTCCTGCCGACCAAGCCGATTTCGCCACGGCGATGAAGTTCGTCAACAGCCTGCAGTTGGCCGGCATCGAGGTGCAGCGGGCGACGCGGGCGTTCGATGCCGCAGGCAAGTCGTATCCGGTGGGCTCCTATATCGTGCGCGCCGACCAGGCGTTCCGGCCGCACCTGCGTGACATGTTCGAGCCGCAGGATCACCCGCAGGATTTCGAGTACGCCGGCGGCCCGCCGATCGCGCCCTACGACTCGGCGGGTTGGACGCTGGCCCTGCAGATGGGCGTGGCCTTCGACCGGGTGCTGGAGGCTGTCGATGGCCCCTTTGCTGCATTGCCCATCGGGCAGTTGCAGGCGCCCGTTGAGCAGGCAGTGCCGGCGTCGCAAAGCGGCTATGTGCTCGATGCCCGTGCCAACGATGCCGTGCTGGCGGTCAACCGCCTGTTGAAGCAGGGCCTGGAAGTGCGTCGCCTGCCGGCCCGCGATGGTGCGTACTGGGTTCCGGCAGCCAGTGCACAGGCAATGACAGCCGCGCTGCGTGGCACTGGCCTGCGCGCCGAGCCTGCCGGCAATGGCCTGGAGGGCGCGCAGCTGGTGCGCAAGCCGCGCATTGGCCTGTGGGACCAGTACGGTGGCTCCATGGTCTCGGGTTGGACCCGGCTGGTGCTGGAAAACTTCGGCTTCGACTATGAAGTGGTGTATCCGCAGCAGATCCTCGCCGGCGACCTGCGCCAGCGCTTCGATGTCCTGTTGTTGCCCAGTGGCGCCCTGCCGCTGCCGGCAGCGTTGGCGATCGAGGGCAAGGCCGGGCGGGCGGCGCCGGTAATCGATCCGGCCACTGTTCCGGCAGTCTATCGCGACCGTCTGGGTGCCCTGGAGGGCGATGCGGCGGTAGCGGCGGTGCGTGCATTCATGGAGGCGGGCGGTGACGTTGTCGCTACCGGTTCATCCAGTGGCCTGGCGCAGCTGCTTGGGCTGCCGGTGACCAACCACCTGCATGGCGTCGACGCCGGTGGCAAGGTCAAGGTGTTGACCCAGCGTGACTACTACATCCCCGGCAGCGTGCTGCAGGTGGCGGTGGACAAGACGCAGCCGCTGAACTGGGGACTGGGGCCGCAGCTGGATGTGTATTTCTCCGACGGGCGCTGGGATAATGCACCGGTGTTCGACCTGCCTGCGGGCAGTGATGCGCTCCGGCCGCTGCTCCGTTTTGATTCGGCCACGCCGCTGCGCAGCGGTTGGGCTTGGGGCCAGGGCTACCTGCAGGGCGGGGTATTGGCCGCGGAGGCCCAGGTGGGGCAGGGGCGGTTGGCGTTCTTCGGTACCGACATCACCTTCCGGGCCCAGACCCATGCCTCGTTCAAACTGCTGTTCAACAGCCTGCTGCGTGCGCGCAATCAGTCCGCCCCGGCGGCGGGCGAGGGGTAGACAGCGGCGGCCCTGAGCCGCTGAAGCCTACTGCCAGCTGAAGCCCCCAGCCCCAAGGCTGGGGGTGACTTGCAAGCAGCTGAAAATACTGAGAGAATGCAAGACCACTCGCGGAAGTCCCGTTTACGGGGCCTTCGCAACCAGCGAAATGAGGCACAGGACGTACCTCGTATTCGCCAGACAAGGACAGGTCGCATGGGGCACTCCGGGTAATTCGGGGTGTATTCGTGCGTTTGAATATGTCTGGGGCGGGCCGGGTAACCGGGCCGCCTTGCTGTTTTGAAGGGATTCTCGTTGGCGGGAGGCGCATGTGTGCCGACCGCCGTTTTCATGGGGTTTGGCACACACAGGGGCCAAACCTGTCGCTCTTTAGACCTATAGGAACACCGTCATGGCGGACCAAAAGATCCGAATTCGGTTGAAGGCGTTTGATCATCGTCTGATCGACCGTTCGGCCAGCGAGATCGTTGAAACGGCAAAGCGGACCGGCGCGCAAGTGCGTGGCCCGATCCCCCTGCCGACCAAGATCGAGCGTTACACCATCCTCGTCTCCCCGCACGTCGACAAGGACGCGCGTGACCAGTACGAGACCCGCACGCACAAGCGCGTGCTTGACATCGTCGACCCCAACGACAAGACCGTGGACGCGCTGATGAAGCTCGAACTGGCTGCCGGCGTCGACGTTCAGATCAAGTTGACCTGAGGACTACGACCATGACGAAGAAATATTCGTTGGGCTTCGTGGGCCGCAAGGCTGGCATGAGCCGCGTTTTCACTGAAGATGGCCAGTCCATCCCGGTGACCCTGATTGAAGCAACCCCGAACCGCATCGCGCAGATCAAGACCGTCGAAACCGACGGCTACAGCGCCGTGCAGGTGACCGTCGGCGCTCGTCGCGCTGCACTGGTCAACAAGCCGGAAGCCGGTCACTTCGCCAAGGCGAAGGTTGAAGCCGGTCGTGGCCTGTGGGAATTCCGCGTTGAAGACGCACAGATCGGCGATTTCGCCGTCGGTGGCGAAATCAAGGCAGACAT
>NZ_DLJW01000095.1:0-3179 GCF_002477705.1 Stenotrophomonas sp. UBA7606
GAAGCGCGTGCGCTGATGATGTCCACCAACAACATCCTGTCGCCGGCCAACGGCGAGCCGATCATCGTGCCGTCGCAGGACGTGGTGTTGGGCCTGTACTACATGAGCCGCGCCCTGGTGAACAAGAAGGGCGAGGGCATGGTGTTTGCCAACACCGACGAAGTGAAGCGTGCCTATGACAACCGTCTGGTCGAGCTGCACGCCAAGGTGAAGGTGCGCATCACCCACATCGAGCGCGACGAGGAAGGCAACAAGGTCAAGAAGACCTCGATCCAGGACACGACCGTTGGCCGTGCGCTGCTGAGCGAGATCATGCCCGAAGGCCTGCCGTTCGAGCTGTGCAACACCGAGATGACCAAGAAGAACATCTCGCGCCTGATCAACCAGAGCTACCGTCTGCTGGGTCTGAAGGACACCGTGGTGTTCGCCGACAAGCTGATGTACACCGGTTATGCCTACGCAACCCGCGCCGGCGTGTCGATCGGTATCGACGACATGCTGATCCCGGACGAGAAGAAGGGCATCCTGGGCGAAGCCGAGCAGGAAGTGCTGGAAATCCAGGAGCAGTACCAGTCCGGTCTGGTCACCGCCGGCGAGCGCTACAACAAGGTGGTCGACATCTGGTCGCGCACCAATGAGCGCATCGCCAAGGCGATGATGGAAACCATCGGTACCGAGAAGGTCGAGGACGCCGAAGGCAAGACCGTCGACCAGAAGTCGATGAACTCGCTGTACATCATGGCCGACTCCGGTGCCCGTGGTAGCCAGGCGCAGATCCGTCAGCTGGCCGGCATGCGCGGCCTGATGGCGCGTCCGGACGGCTCGATCATCGAAACGCCCATCAAGGCGAACTTCCGTGAAGGCCTGAACGTGCAGGAGTACTTCAACTCCACCCACGGTGCCCGTAAGGGTCTGGCCGATACCGCGTTGAAGACGGCGAACTCGGGTTACCTGACCCGTCGTCTGGTCGACGTGGCACAGGACGTGGTGATCACCGAAGTCGACTGCGGCACCGTCGAGGGCCTGACCATGACCCCGATCGTGGAAGGCGGCGACGTGGTCGAGCCGTTGAAGGACCGCGTGCTGGGCCGTGTTGTGGCCGAAGACGTGTTCCTGCCGGGCAATGACGAGGATCCGATCGTCACCCGCAACACGCTGCTCGACGAGCAGTGGGTGAACAAGCTGGAAGAAGCCGGCGTGCAGACCATCAAGGTCCGCTCGACGATCACCTGTGAGTCGGCATTCGGCGTGTGCTCGCGCTGCTACGGCCGCGATCTGGCCCGCGGCCACATCGTCAACATCGGTGAAGCCGTCGGCGTCATTGCCGCACAGTCGATCGGTGAGCCGGGTACCCAGCTGACCATGCGTACGTTCCACATCGGTGGTGCGGCATCGCGTGCGGCTGCGGTCGACAACATCACCGTCAAGACCACCGGTTCGGTGAAGTTCTCCAACCTCAAGCACGTCGAGCAGACCAGTGGTTCGCTGGTGGCGGTGTCGCGTTCGGGCGAAATCTCCGTGCTCGATCCGCACGGCCGTGAGCGTGAGCGCTACAAGCTGCCGTACGGTGCCACCATCAACGTCAAGGACGGTGCCGAGATCAAGGCTGGCCAGACCGTGGCCAACTGGGATCCGCATAACCACCCGATCGTGTCGGAAGTGGCCGGCTTCGTGCGCTTCATCGACTTCGTCGACGGCATCACCGTCATCGAGAAGACCGATGAACTGACCGGCCTGGCTTCGCGCGAAATCACCGATCCGAAGCGTCGTGGCTCGCAGGCCAAGGATCTGCGTCCGCTGGTCCGCATCGTCGATGGCAAGGGCAATGACCTGACCATCCCGGGCACCGACCTGCCGGCCCAGTACCTGCTGCCGCCGCGCTCGATCGTCAACCTGCAGGATGGCTCGCCGGTAGGCGTGGGCGACGTGGTTGCCAAGATCCCGCAGGAAGCGTCCAAGACCCGTGACATCACCGGTGGTCTGCCGCGCGTTGCCGACTTGTTCGAAGCCCGCAAGCCGAAGGATCCGGCGATCCTGGCCGAGCGTTCGGGCATCATCAGCTTCGGCAAGGACACCAAGGGCAAGCAGCGCCTGATCATCAAGGACACCGATGGTTCGGAGCACGAAGAGCTGATTCCGAAGTACCGCCAGATCATCGTGTTCGAAGGTGAGCACGTGACCCGCGGTGAAACCGTGGTGGACGGCGAGCCGAGCCCGCAGGACATCCTGCGCCTGAAGGGCGTGGAAGAGCTGGCCCGCTACCTGGTCAAGGAAATCCAGGACGTGTACCGCCTGCAGGGCGTGAAGATCAACGACAAGCACATTGAAGTGATCTCGCGTCAGATGCTGCGCAAGGTGGAAATCACCGACCAGGGCAGCAGCAAGTTCCTGAACGGCGAGCAGGCGGAACGCCAGCGCGTCATCGAGGAAAATGCGAAACTTGTCGCCCGCAACGAACTGCCGGCGCAGTTCGACCCGGTCCTCCTGGGCATCACCAAGGCGTCGCTGGCCACCGAATCGTTCATTTCGGCCGCGTCGTTCCAGGAAACCACCCGCGTGCTGACCGAAGCTGCCGTCCGCGGCACCTCGGACAACCTGCGCGGCCTGAAGGAAAACGTCATCGTCGGCCGCCTGATCCCGGCGGGTACCGGCCTGGCTTACCATTCCAAGCGCCGTCGTGGCGCCTCCGGCCTGACCGAGTCGGAAATCGCAACCCTGGCCGCTCCGGCCGCGGTGGCGGAAGTGGAGGTCGCGGCACCGGAAGCTGAACAGGCTGCTGGTGGCGAGGAGTAATAGTTAGATCGGCCGGCCCGCTTGCGGGCCGGCAGTTCGACCTGAACGGGGTACATGGAGGCCCCCCTGTAACGGCTCTGGATCAGGGCCGGCCTGAAAGGTGCGCGTTTGACTGCGTTCTTGACAGGTTGCTACAATCGTCTGTCTCAGCAGGCCTAAAATTTGGGCCTGCTTTACATTTTCCGCATCCTTGGCCGTTTTTACGGCCCCAATCAGAAGAACCTACTGATGGCGACGATCAACCAGCTGGTCCGCAAGCCGCGGCAAGCGACCACCTACAAGAGTGCCTCGCCGGCGCTCGACAAGTGCCCGCAGCGCCGTGGCGTCTGCACCCGTGTCTACACCACCACCCCGAAGAAGCCGAACTCGGCTCTGCGCAAGGTTGC
>NZ_DLJW01000100.1:0-3141 GCF_002477705.1 Stenotrophomonas sp. UBA7606
AAGGGTGGCGGCAAGATCAAGGCTGGCTTCGAAGGCGGCCAGACCCCGATGCAGCGCCGTCTGCCGAAGATCGGCTTCTTCTCGCACAAGGCCAAGGACACTGCAGAAGTGCTGTCCTACCACCTGGATCGTCTGGAAGCTGGTGAGATCGACCTGGCCGCACTGCGTGCAGCCAAGCTGATCCCGTCGACTGCAAAGAAGGCCAAGATCGTCCTGAAGGGCGAGCTGAGCAAGGCATTCACCCTGAAGGGTGTTGCTGCTACTGCCGGCGCCAAGGCCGCGATTGAAGCTGCCGGCGGCAGCGTACAGGAGTAACTGGAACATGGCGCAAGCTGGCATCGGTAACCTCGCGGGCGGGATGGGCAAGTTCACGGAACTTCGCCAGCGTCTTCTGTTCGTACTCGGGGCATTGCTCGTCTATCGCATCGGCTGCTATGTGCCGGTGCCGGGCGTCAATCCCGATGCCATGCTTGCGCTGATGCAGGCGCAGGGCGGCGGTATCGTGGACATGTTCAACATGTTCTCGGGCGGCGCCCTGCACCGTTTCAGCATCTTCGCGTTGAACGTGATGCCGTATATCTCGGCATCCATCGTGATGCAGCTGGCGGTGCACATCTTCCCGGCCCTGAAGGCCATGCAGAAGGAAGGTGAGTCCGGCCGTCGCAAGATCACGCAGTATTCGCGCATCGGCGCGGTGCTCCTGGCAGTGGTGCAGGGCGGCAGTATCGCGCTGGCACTGCAGAACCAGGTGTCGCCGGGCGGTGCACCGGTGGTGTATGCCCCGGGCATGGGCTTCGTGTTGACCGCCATCGTGGCGTTGACCGCAGGCACCATCTTCCTGATGTGGGTGGGCGAGCAGGTGACCGAGCGTGGCATCGGCAACGGTGTGTCGCTGATCATCTTCGCCGGCATCGTGGCAGGCCTGCCGGCCGCCGTGATCCACACGGTCGAGGCTTACCGTGACGGCAACATGAGCTTCATCTCGTTGCTGATCATCGTGCTGGTGGTGCTGGCATTCACCTATTTCGTGGTGTTCGTCGAGCGCGGCCAGCGCCGCATCACCGTCAATTACGCCCGCCGCCAGGGTGGTCGTAATGCCTACATGAACCAGACCTCGTTCCTGCCGCTGAAGCTGAACATGGCTGGCGTGATCCCGGCGATCTTCGCCTCCAGCATCCTGGCCTTCCCGGCAACGCTGGCAATGTGGTCCGGTCAGGCCAGCTCGGCCACGTGGCTGCAGAAGGTGGCAAACGCGCTGGGCCCGGGCGAGCCGCTGCACATGATCGTCTTCGCTGCGTTGATCACCGGTTTCGCGTTCTTCTACACCGCACTGGTGTTCAACTCGCAGGAAACCGCCGACAACCTGAAGAAGTCGGGCGCGCTGATCCCGGGTATCCGTCCGGGCAAGGCCACGGCCGAGTACATCGACGCCGTGCTGACCCGCCTGACGGCTGCCGGCTCGCTGTACCTGGTGATCGTCTGCCTGTTGCCGGAAATCATGCGCACCCAGCTCAATGCCTCCTTCTACTTCGGCGGCACCTCGCTGCTGATCGTGGTGGTGGTGGTGATGGACTTCATCGCCCAGGTGCAGGCTCACCTGATGTCACACCAGTACGAGAGCCTGTTGAAGAAGGCCAACCTGAAGGGTGGCAACCGCGGCGGTTTTGCACGCGGCTGATTCACCGGTTATACTTATCGCTTCCTTTAGCGAAAAGCTGCCCTGGTTCCCGGGGCGGCTTTCAAACAGAAGGGCGGCCCCTGCAGCGGTTTCGGGTGGGGGTGTGATGTGCTTGTTCCGCGCGGGAGTAGCGCGGGCGGCCGGGAGAGCAATCCCCCTGCCAGGCATGTCCGGCGCCGGAGCGCGGGCACACTCCCCACGCCGGAGTCTGTGGAACGGCATGTTCCACCGGCTTTCAAGCAAACCGAAGCCTTGTTAGTATCGCTAGTTCACTTTTTTGATCCATCCTGCCGGATTGGCGCGCCTGTCGGTGCGTATTCGGCCATCACTCAGCTGGAGAACCGCGTCATGGCGCGTATTGCAGGCGTCAACCTGCCAGCCCAGAAGCATGTCTGGGTCGGGTTGCAAAGCATTTACGGCATCGGCCGTACCCGTTCGAAGAAGGTCTGCGAAGCCGCAGGCGTTACTTCCACCACCAAGATCCGCGACCTGTCGGAGCCGGAAATCGACCGTCTGCGCCTTGAAGTGGGCAAGTACATCGTCGAAGGCGACCTGCGTCGTGAAGTCGGCATCGCCATCAAGCGCCTGATGGACCTGGGCTGCTACCGCGGCCTGCGTCACCGTCGCGGTCTGCCGCTGCGTGGTCAGCGTACCAAGACCAATGCCCGTACCCGTAAGGGTCCGCGCAAGGCTCTGAAGAAGTAAGGGACCCTAGAAAATGGCTAAGCCCGCTGCTGCTAAGACCAAGAAGAAGATCAAGCGCGTCGTCACCGACGGCGTTGCCCACGTCCACGCTTCTTTCAACAACACCATCGTGACCATCACCGACCGTCAGGGCAATGCACTGTCCTGGGCGACCTCCGGTGGCGCCGGCTTCCGCGGCTCGCGCAAGTCGACCCCCTTTGCTGCGCAGGTTGCCGCCGAAAAGGCTGGCAAGGCTGCTCTGGACTACGGCCTGAAGTCGCTGGAAGTCCGCATCAAGGGCCCGGGTCCGGGTCGTGAGTCGGCCGTACGTTCGTTGAACAACGTCGGCTACAAGATCACCAACATCATCGACGTGACGCCTATCCCGCACAACGGGTGCCGTCCGCCGAAGAAGCGTCGCGTCTAAAGGAGCGATAAGAAATGGCTCGTTATATCGGTCCTACCTGTAAGCTCGCCCGTCGCGAAGGCGCCGACCTCTCCCTGAAGAGCCCGGCCCGTGCGCTGGACTCCAAGTGCAAGCTGGAGCAGAAGCCCGGCCAGCACGGCGCCACTGCCCGCAAGGGCAAGCTGTCCGACTACGCTACCCAGCTGCGTGAAAAGCAGAAGGTCAAGCGTATCTACGGTCTGCTGGAGCGTCAGTTCCGCAACTACTACAAGAAGGCCTCGACCAAGAAGGGCAACACCGGCGAGAACCTGCTGCAGTTGCTGGAAACCCGTCTGGACAACGTCGTCTACCGCATGGGCTTCGCTGTGACCCG
>NZ_DLJW01000100.1:3338-4790 GCF_002477705.1 Stenotrophomonas sp. UBA7606
GACCTGCCTGCGGATATCAACGAAGCGCTGATCGTCGAGTTGTATTCGAAGTAATTCACAATGGAGAACCTCCGGGTTGCACCGGAGGTTCGCAGGAGAACCCGCAACATGACGGTTACCGCAAACCAGGTTCTGCGTCCTCGCGGTCCGCAGATCGAACGCCTTACCGAGACCCGCGCCAAGGTCGTGATCGAACCGTTGGAGCGTGGTTACGGGCATACGCTGGGCAACGCCCTGCGTCGCGTGCTGCTGTCGTCCATCCCGGGCTTCGCCATTACCGAAGTCGAGATCGACGGCGTGCTTCACGAGTACACCACGCTGGAAGGCCTGCAGGAGGATGTGCTCGAAGTCCTGCTGAACCTGAAGGACGTGGCCATTCGCATGCATTCCGGCGACAGCGCCACGCTCTCCCTGTCCAAGCAGGGCCCGGGCATCGTGACCGCTGCCGACATCAAGGTTGACCATAACGTCGAAGTGATCAACGGCGACCACGTGATCTGCCACCTGACCAAGGACGCGGCGATCAACATGCGTCTGAAGATCGAGCGTGGCTTCGGCTACCAGCCGGCTGCCTCGCGCCGCCGTCCGGACGAAGAGTCGCGTGCGATCGGTCGTCTGGTGCTGGACGCTTCGTTCTCGCCGGTCCGTCGCGTCGCCTATTCGGTGGAAGCGGCCCGCGTCGAGCAGCGTACCGACCTGGACAAGCTGGTCATCGATATCGAAACCAACGGCACGATCGATGCCGAGGAAGCCGTCCGCACCGCGGCCGACATCCTCAGCGATCAGCTGTCGGTGTTCGGTGACTTCACCCACCGCGATCGCGGTGCGGCCAAGCCGGCCAACAACGGCGTGGATCCGGTGCTGCTGCGCCCGATCGACGACCTGGAGCTGACCGTGCGTTCGGCCAACTGCCTGAAGGCCGAGAGCATCTACTACATCGGTGATCTGATCCAGAAGACCGAAGTGGAACTGCTCAAGACCCCGAACCTGGGCAAGAAGTCGCTGACCGAAATCAAGGAAGTGCTGGCCCAGCGTGGCCTGTCGCTTGGCATGAAGCTGGAGAACTGGCCGCCGGCCGGTGTCGCCGCTCACGGCATGCTTGGTTGATAGCAGCATCTGTTCCCCCGCATGGGTGACCATGCGGGGGAATGTCGTAGGCAGTACCCGCGTAGACGGCTGACAAGGCCGCTGCGCCGGTCGTCCAGGGATAGGGCGGCCAGGACCATCCGCAGTCCATGCAGCAACGCCACGACGGCGACAACGAAGTCCAACGTCTCATCATTCAATCTAAGGAATCTGTCCCATGCGTCACCAGAAGTCTGGCCGTAAGTTCAGCCGCACCAGCGCCCACCGCGAAGCGATGTTCAAGAACATGGCCGCCTCGCTGTTCAAGCACGAGCTGATCAAGACCACTCTGCCGAAGGCCAAGGAGCTGCGCCGCGTTGCCGAGCC
>NZ_DLJW01000120.1:0-13812 GCF_002477705.1 Stenotrophomonas sp. UBA7606
TGAAGGGATGCGACTGCGTGAAGACTCCCGGCCAACTGATGGCCAGTTCCATAAAGAAGATATTGCTGCCAGCGCTGCGCCAACGCGGCTTCGGCGGTAACGGCGTAGCAAACTTCGTTCGTTCCAGCGACGCGTATCGCGACTTCCTGTCGATCCAGTATTGGACGTATGGTGGCAGCTTCATCCTGGAGTTCAGTCGCATTCCGGCGAACTGGGTTGATCCTGACTCGGGGGAAGTGCCGAAGAGAGTGTTCGAGACCGATCCGCTGCTTAGGAAGCGCTTGATCGATACCGAGCAGCACAGGGACTTCCGTGGGTTTTCTTTCAAGGCTTTCGGCAGTGAGCAAAGCCGTTACGACCAACTGGCGGCTTCGGTGGTGGCGTTGTTGCCACAGGTGGAGGCTTGGTTGGAGAGCGGAACGCAGGGGCCGAATATTCACTGATTGCCCGTGGTGCCTGCCTGTTCTGTGGGCGGGCTGTAAGGCTTGATGGCTATTGGTCGCTTTGGACCGTTGCGTAGCCCGGGTAAGCGCAGCGCACCCGGGAGGTTGGGATCTCCATGTGTTTCAGGTTGCTCGCGGATTGCCCCGGGTGCGCTGCGCTTAGCCGGGCTACGTGGCTGCCGGTGGCCTTGGATGGGGCGCGCTTGTTTCAGGGCCAGGCTCGGTTTGCCGTTGTTCGTGGTCGTGCCCTGCCTGCAGGTGAACGGCAGGTCGTTTGGACCGGCTTTCTTGCGGTTTCACTCCGCTTTCCGCGCCCGGCAGGCTATCTTTGCCGCGGGTCGCTGGCGACCCATTCATTTTGGGCGGCTGAGGCCGGTTTGGCGCGTTCCGCGCTGCCGGGGCCGTTGGGTCTTTCAGGAGAGTGAAGTGGCAAATGTTGGGAAGCGACGTCTGGTCAGTGTGCTGCGTGGCGTCGGTCGGGTCCTGTTGGCATTGGTGTGCCTGGGCATGGGGATCTGGGGCGGGTTTGCGCTGTGGTACCAGTTCCCCGGCAACGTGGTGACCAAGGTGGTCGCCGTGCTGGTGTGGTGTGTGCCCAGCATCTGGGCGGTGCGGGCCGGCTTTGGGCCGGTGCGGCGCTGGCACTCGTTGGCGGTGTTTGGCGGGCTGTTCGCGGTGATGCTGATCTGGTGGGCGACCATCACGCCGAAGCAGGACCGGGTCTGGGCCGACGATGTGGCGCAGCCGCTGCACGCGCGCATCGAGGGCAATCGCTTGCTGATCGACAACGTGCGCAATTTCCATTGGCGTACCGAAACCGACTACGACGTGCGCTGGGAGCAGCGGGAATACGACCTGTCGCAGGTGCAGTCGGTGGATATGATCCTGTCCTACTGGATGGGCCCGGCCATTGCCCACACGCTGGTGTCGTTCGGCTTTGCCGATGGTCGCCAACTGGTGTTCTCGCTGGAGATCCGCAAGGAGCGCGGCGAGTCGTTCTCGGCGCTGGGCGGCTTCTTTCGCAAGTTCGAGTCGGTGCTGGTGGCCTCCGATGAGCGCGATATCGTGCTCACGCGCAGCAATGTGCGTGGCGAGGATGTCTATCTGTACCGCCTGCATGGGCTGAGCCCGGACAAGATGCGCGAGCTGCTGCATTTCTACGTGGACCGCGCGCAGCAGTTGGAGCAGGCGCCGCGTTTCTACAACACGCTCACCAGCAATTGCACCACGGTGGTGTTTGAGCTGATGCGCCGCATCCAGCCCAAGCTGCCGCTGGATTACCGCTTGCTGGCCTCCGGCTATTTGGCAGAGTATGCCGAGGATGTCGGCGGGCTCACCCCGGGGATGCCGTTGGCCCAGTTGCGGCAAGCCGGGCGCATCACCCAGCGTGCCCGTGATGCAGGTGATGTCGCTGATTTCTCTTCCCGGATACGCGCTGGCGTGCCCGGCATCCCCGCCCCAGGAACTGACCCATGACCCACACCCCGCAGACATGGATACGCCGGCTGTTGCCGGTAGTCGCGGTATTGGCGCTGCTGCTTTCCAGCGGTTGCGCGATGGTGAAGATGAAGTCGGTGAGCAATACCGACTATGTAATGCAGAAACGTGGCGACATCCTCAGTACCGGAAAGCTCAGTGCCTTGTCGCAGGAGTCGCTGTCGGTCATTGGCTTGACCGAAAGTGATTGCAGCAAGGACCTGCCCGCCTGCCGGCAGACGGTGGCCAGCAATGATGGCCTGCAGTCCGAGCAGCGCCTGTCCACGCTGGCCGAGCTGTGGATGCAGCAGGCGCTGGCGCTCACGCCCAAGGCCAAGGGCAACGAACCCATCGAGCTGCCGCCGGCGGCCTTGAACGCCTGGCTGGAAACCGCCCGTTATTCCTATCTGTACCTGTTCTTCAGCGGACGCAGCCCCGCCGAGCGCGCCCTGGAAGACCGGCTTACCCAGGTGCGCGACTACTACAACTACGCCACCGAGCAGGCTGCCTCGGTGGTGTTCCAGCGCACCCGCGCGCGGGCGCTGGAAGGGGAAGACATCAACCGGCCGGTGCAGGTGGACGATTGGACCATCCGTGCCGAGTTCGATGAACTCAAGCTGCAGGGGGTGCCCAAGCAGCTGGTGGCCGCTTCGTCGGTGAGTTTCGCCGGCCTGCGCAGTTCCTATCGCCGCGACGGCTTTGGCGCCGAGCTGGTGGCCATGATGGAGGCACCGGCGCTGGCGCAGGCGGTGGAAGTGGAGGAGCGCGAGCAGGATCTGCCGGTCTACAGCGAGATGCCGGCCATCAACGTGACCGCTGTACTGAACTTCAGCGGCAATACGCTGGAGGAAATACTGGCAAGCCGTGATGTGCAGCTGCAGGCCTATTCGCCCGACCAGTCCAGCATCCAGATCCGTGGGCAGGAAGTGCCGCTGGCGGCCAACTTCACCGCTGCCTATGGTCTGTGGCTGGCGCAATCGGGCTTTGCCACCGAATCACTGCGCACCTTGTTTGGCCGTGGCGAGGGCATCCGTGAGCCGCATATCTACCTGATGCAGCCCTACGATCCGAACAAGCGCATCATCTTCATGCTGCACGGCCTGGCCAGCAGCCCGGAGGCCTGGGTGAACCTGGCCAACGAGATCATGGGTGACGAGGAGATGCGCGAGCACTACCAGGTGTGGTCGGTCTATTACCCAACCAATGCCCCCATCGCGCTGAATCGCTACACCATCAGCAAGGCCTTCAACGGCACGCTGCGCCACTTTGATCCGAATGGGACCGCACCGGCATCGCATGACATGGTGTTCATCGGCCACAGCATGGGCGGGGTAATCGCGCGGCTGATGCTCAGTGACTCGGGCGAGGTGCTGTGGAACAACCTGCGCGAGCGCTACAACCTGCAGGGTGAGCGGCTGGCGCGGGTCGAGGCCAAGCTTGGCCCGGTGCTGCACTTCACCCCGCAGCCGAACGTGGAGCGGGCGATCTTCCTGGCCTCACCGCACAAGGGGACGGATGCGGCAGGCAACCGGCTGGGGCGTCTGATCGGCAGGCTGGTGCGCTTGCCGCTGACCATCCTCGGCGCGTTCGGCGATGCCTTCATGGCCTTGCAGGACCCCGGCGAGACCGACGGCAAGAAACCCAAGGAACCGGTCATCACCAACAGCATCGAGAACCTCAAGGCCAGCGATCCCTTCATCAAGGCGTCCTCGGCGCTGCCGATCGTGCCAGGCCTGAAGTACCACTCCATCATCGCCAAGCGCAAAGCCGAGGTGCCCACGCCGGAGTCGGACGATGGCCTGGTGCCGTACTGGAGTGCGCACCTGGATGGCGCCTTGTCGGAGAAGGTCATCGTGTCCGGCCACAGCGTGCAGGAGACGCCGGAGGCGGTGCTGGAAGTGCGCCGCATCCTGCGCCAGGACCTGCACGAAGTCGAAGGCGTGGACAGCAAGCATTGAGTTGCCGCCGGGCCGTGCAGGGCGGCCCCGCAGCCACGCACTCAGCTGAGGCGGCGGCCCACCACGGTTGCCAGGGCAGCCAGCAGCAGCGTCACCACGAAACACAGCAGGTAGCCGGTGGATTCATTGCCGGCTACCAGCGCGGCAAACAGCGAGCCGGAGATCGCCAGCGTCGAGGCGACGGCAATGCCCTCGCTCAGCTGCAGGGCCGAGCTGTTGGCGCCCTGCTCGTGGGGGGCTGACAAGGACAGGGTCAGCACCGACAGGCTGGGATAGATCAGGCCCATGCCCAAGCCGGTGATCGACCAGCCGGCCAGAGCCAAGGCCAAGGGCACGGCGGGGTACAGGGTCAGTGCGGTCACCAATAGGCCGATCAACATCAGCCAGGTGCCAGTCTGCAACATGGCGTGGCGGCTCCAGCCGAAACGCTGGTGGCCCTGCATCCACGAGCCGGAGAACCACCCCAGCGCGCCCAGGCTGAGCGCAGCGCCGGCCCATAGCGGCGACAGCTCGCGCTCGCGTTGCAGCAACAGCGGCAGGAAGGCTTCGCAGCCGAAGAAGGCCGAGGCGGCAATGCCGCGCAAGGCAATTACGCTGGGCAGGCCGCGGCGCAGCAGCAACGTGCCGCCGGGCAGCAGATGACGCGCACAGAAGATCAGTGCAATCACCGCCGCCGTCATCACCGCCACCGCCTGCGCACCTTGCAGCTGTCCGCCGACATACAGCAACAGCGCGGCCAGCGCCGTGCCTATTGCCCAGCGCACCACCGGCCGCTGCTCGAGATCGCGGTGGATGTTGGTTTGTGTACTGCGCAGCGCCGGCAGCAGCAACCAGGCCGCCGGCAAGGCCAGTAGCGGCACGATCAGGAACACCCAGCGCCAGCTCAGGTGCTGCACGATCAGTCCACTCAGGCCCGGGCCGATCAGCGAAGGCACCACCCAGCCGGCCGAGAACGCGGCGAATACCTTCGGCCGCAGTGCCTCCGGATACGTGCGGGCGACAAGCACATACAGCGACACCGAGATCGCGCCGATGCCGATGCCCTGCAACAGGCGGCCGGCAATCAGCACCTCCATGCGCGGTGCCAGCCCGGCCAGCAGCAGGCCGATCAGGAAGCTGCCCAGGCCCAGCCACAAGGGCTTTGCCGGGCCTTGCTGGTCGCACAGGCGGCCGGCCACGGTCATGCCGATGACGCTGGTGGCCAGTGCGCCGCCGAAGGCCAGTGCGTACAGGCGCAGCCCGTCCAAGGCCTGCGCCACGCTGGGCATGGCGGCGGCCACGGCCAGCGCTTCAAAGGCAATCAGGGAGATCAGCGCCACCATGCCCACGGTGGTGGCACGGTAGTGGGGAGAGAGGATGGAATTGGCTGCCGGCGTGGCAGCTGTGTTGTGGGTGGAACGCATCGTGCGGCGCTGTTGCTTGAGTTGCTGCGGGAGGGCGGGCAGCATCACACCTCAATCATGGTTGAGGTCAAGTGATGTCCACGCGCGAACTGAGTGTAGGGGAAGTGGCGCGCCGCAGCGGCATTGCGGTATCGGCCTTGCACTTCTACGAGCGCAAGGGCCTGATCCAGAGCCAGCGTACGGCCGGCAACCAACGGCGTTACCAGAGCGATGTGCTGCGCCGGCTGGCGTTGGTACAGGCTGCGCAGCAGGTGGGCATACCGCTGCAGGTGGTGGCCGAACGACTGGCCGAACTGCCGGCGGGGCGGGCACCGAGCAGGGCCGATTGGGCGCGGATGTCGGCGCGCTGGCGCAAGGAGCTGGATGAGCGCATCGCGACACTGCAGTTCATGCGTGACCAGCTCAGCGATTGCATCGGTTGCGGCTGTCTGTCGCTCAAGCGCTGCGGGCTGTTGAACCCGCAGGACGTGCTGGGCCAGCAGGGCGAGGGGCCGCAGCGGGTGGCTTAGTACAAAGCTGCCGGCCACCTTTGGGTGCACCGGCAGCAGAAAGGCGGGCCAGCGTGTGTGGCCCCTGCAATCAGATTTCGGCTTCGATACCCGGCAAAGCCAGGCGCGATTTGGTCAACGCCATGCCCAGATTGGCGGTGCGGCGGCAGACGAACACCATCACGTAATCCGGGTAGCGCTTGCCGCGCATGAAGATGTGGATCAGGTTTTCGCTGTTGACGATGATCTCCTGGAAGTAGTGCGCGCCTTCCTGCTCCTGCAGGCCGCGGGCGCGGCGGAACATCTGCTCGATGCTGCGGATGTTCGGGCCCTGGTACAGGTCGGCGGTGGCGGCAGCCACCAGGTCCAGCACTTCGCGTGGGTGCGAATCCACGGTGCGTACCGACAGGAGCATGCCGGAGCTGATATCGACGTAGCCGGCGGCCACGCATTCGGGAATGGAGGCAACGGATTGCTGCAGGGTACTGTCCAGTGACATCAGGGGTTCCTTGGGGGAGGGGAAAGGCAAGGCCCAGCAGGCCGCTATGCGGCCTGCTGGCGAGTAGACGGGGGGATCAATCGCAGGCGCGGATGAGCAGGTTTTCTTCCAGCGCGTGCAGCAGGTCTTCCTGCTCCTTGGATTGCACGAAGCCCGGCTCGATGGTGCGCAGGCGTCGCAGTGCTTCCTCGGCGGTGAGGCCTTCGCGCACCAGCCAGGCGGCCAGCACCATGCCGGTGCGGCCCAGCCCGGCCAGGCAATGCACGGCGACCACTTCGCCTTCGCGCAGCATCACCTCGATCTTGGCCAGCAGCAGCTTGGCCCATAGCAACGGCGGTGCGCCGCGGTCGACGATGCCCAGGTGGTAGCTGCGCAACCCGTGCGGGGCCAGCAGTTCGGCCGGTGTCTCGCGTTCGGTCAGGTTGACCAGCACGGTGACGCCCATGCCGCGCAGCAGCGCCAGGTCATGGTCGGGGGCGAACACCACGCCCGGCATCGGGCACCCGGCCAGCTTGCCCGGCACCAGCCAATGGAAGCCGTTGGGGCCGCGCCGTGAGGGCGTTGCCGCCAGGCTTACCGGCGATGGTGCTGTGCGTTGGCCGGGCTGCTCGGCGCTGTTGGCCGGTTCGGCAGCCTGCGCAGGCAGCACCGGTGCGGTGACGCCGTCGGCCAGTTCTTCGGCGCGCGCATCCGGCGCCGGAACATGGCAGCTGCCGGTGCGCAGGAACTGCGCCAGCACCGGGTGCTGCGTGGGGTTGGCAAAGAAGTCGTTGGTGCTTGCGTCCACCTGTACCTGGCCGCCGGCCAGCAGCACGATGCGCGAGGCAAGGCGCCGGGCCTGGCCTTGGTGATGCAGGGTGACCAGGCAGCTGTGCTGTTCGGCCAGGCGCTGGATCAGCGCCAGTACCGGCTCGGCGTCGGCGGCTTCAAGCTCGCTGGTGGGCTCGTCGATCAGCAGCAGCGGGCTGCCGCTGAAGGCGGCACGCACGATTGCGAGCTGGCGGGCGAGTGCGCGCGGCAGATCGATCAGGCGTTGTTGCAGCCGCTCCAGCAGGCCGTCGGCGTGCAGTGCCTGCAGTCGTTGTTCCACCTGCTCGCGCAGCGTGGCCTGGCTGTTGCCCGCATGTTGGCGCAGCGCGGCGCTGAGGTTTTCCAGCACGCTGAAGCCCAGGTCGCGCGGTTGCTGCTGTACCAGAGCCGGGGGCAAACTGGCCGCTTCCAGTGCCTTGCCTTGATAGAGCAACTGGCCCCAGCGTTCGCCATGTGCGTTGTGCTGGCCGGACAGCGCCTGCAACAGGCTGGATTTGCCGGTGCCGGCCGGGCCCATCAGCACGACGCAGCCGGGGCCGTCCAACTGCAGGTCGATGCTGGCCAGCACCGTGCGGCGGCCACGGCTCATGCCCCAGCCTTGCAGCTGCAGCAGCGGAGGAACTGCGGTAAGTACAGGGGAGGTCATGACGTCTTGGCCGGCGCGGCCCCCAAGGTTGCAGCGCAGGCGGAAACTGAAGAGGGCGCCAGTATGGTTGGCGTGAAGGCCATGTCAATTTGACCTTGTGCTGATACCAGTCCTCTCTGGCGAACAGACAGGTTGTGTGCCAGTGGCCCCAGGCATTGCACTAGCTGATTGATTCGATGGGGAAAAACACACCGGCGCGGCGGCGCGTCACCGTGCTTTGCAGGGAGCGCAGGCGTGAAACAGTTCGCCTATTCCGATTAGGGGGTGATTCAGAAATTTCGCTGGAATCGCACGTTGCCCGCGCCGCTGGCGCTGCTTACCTGCAGGTCGATCCGCAGCTGGTCGCGTGCATGGGCATCCAGCTCGCCGATCAGGTCGGTGTAGTCACCGGTGCGCACCGCACGCAGCGCAACCTGCTGGCGCTTGCCGGACAGGTCGGTGGCGCTGGCCAGCACCGTGCCATCGCCCGGCAGTTCATCGCCATCGCGCAGTTGCCGCAGCGCCACCACCAGCAAGGCGCGATCGGCTTGCCGTTGCACGCCGTAGCTGCGGGCCACGGCGTCGTTCATGGCCAGGGTGGGCAGCAGGTTGTAGTGCACCCGCAGGCCGCCCAGGTCGGTGTAGCCGGGCTGGGCCTGTACGGGCTCGGCCTTGCGCGGGGTTTCCTGGGCCGAGCAGCCGGCCAGTGCGATCAGGGCAATCGACAACAGCGTTGGCAGGCGTGGCATGCAGGGCTCCCGGGTATGGATGACTCAGTCGTTGGCGGCGGACAGTTCGCCACCGCGGCGGGCGGCGGCGGCAATGGCATGTGCGGTGAGGGCTTCGAAGCCACCGGCCTGGAAGGTCTCGATCGCGGCCTGGGTGGTGCCATTGGGCGAGGTCACGCGGCGGCGCAGTTCGGCCGGCGCTTCACCGGCTTCGGTCAGCATGCGGGCGGCACCCAGTACCGTGTCCAGCACCAGGGTGCGTGCGGCCTCGGCCGGCAGGCCCTGCGCCAGCGCGGCCGCTTCCATCGCCTCGGCCAGCAGGAATACATAGGCCGGGCCGCTGCCGGAAACCGCGGTCACCGCATCCATCTGTGCTTCGTCGTCGATCCACACCGTGCGTCCGGCGCTGCTCAGCACCTGGTCGGCCTGCGCGCGCTGGGCGGGGCTGACACGGGCATTGGCAAACAGGCCGGTGACACCGGCACCGAGCAGGGCCGGGGTATTGGGCATGGCACGGACCACCGCCTGGTTGCCGCCCAGCCAACGTTCCAGCTGGCCAGCGGTGATGCCGGCGGCAATGGACACCACCACCGGTTGCTGCGCGGCTGCGGCCGTGGCCAGGGTGGCGCAGACCTCGCGCATCACCTGTGGCTTGACCGCCATCAACCACAGTCCGGCCTTGGCGGCGGCCTGGTCGGCATGGTCGTAAGTGTTGACCGCGAAGTCCTGCTGCAGGGCTTCACGCAACGCGGCCACCGGCTCGGCCACGTGCAGGCGTGCGGCCGGCATGCCGCGCCGGACCAGGCCGGCAATCAGGCTGCGGGCCATGTTGCCGCCGCCGATGAAGGCGATATCGGTGTCGGGCAGATCGGTGTGCGGGGTGTTGCTCATCTTCAGGCCTCGGTCGCAATCAGGGGGTGGGGCGCGGCCCGAACAGGGCGCTGCCGACGCGGACCATGGTCGAGCCGGCGGCAATGGCCTCGGCAAAATCCGCGCTCATGCCCATGGACAGTGTATCGGCCTGCGGGTGCGTGGCCGCCAGTGTGTCGAACAAGGCCTTCATCCGCGCCAGCGCGGACAGCCGCCGCGCGGCGTCGGGGAAGGGCGCCGGGATGGCCATCAGCCCGCGCAGGCGCAGCTGCGGTTGGGCGGCGATGGCGGCGGCCAGGGCCGGGATTTCATCGGGCTGGCAACCATGTTTGCTGTCCTCGTCGTCGATGTTGACCTGGATCAGCACGTTGAGCGCGCCGCGCGCGGCCGGCCGGTGCTGGGCCAGTGCGCTGACCAGCTTGGGCCGGTCCAGCGTCTGCACCCAGTCGAAGACCTGCGCGGCCAACTCGGCCTTGTTGGACTGCAGGTGGCCGATCAGGTGCCATTCCAGCCCCAATGCCGCCAGTTCGGCGATCTTGGCCGCGGCTTCCTGCACATAGTTCTCGCCGAAGGCCTGCTGGCCCTGGGCGGCCAGGGCGGCCACGGCGCTGGCCGGCTGCAGCTTGGAGACGGCCAGCAGGCGCACGTTGCGGGTGGGGCCGGCGGCTGCGGCAATCTGCTGCTGGAGTGTGGCCAAAGGCACGGTTTGCAAAGCATCTACCTCCTACACGGGAAGGCTATACTGCCCGTCAGGGGAAACACCTTCCAGATACTCGCAACGCAGGGGACACAGCGACGTATGGATATCGCAGAACTTCTGGCCTTCTCGGTCAAGAACAAGGCCTCCGACCTCCACCTTTCGGCCGGCTTGCCGCCGATGATCCGTGTGGACGGCGATGTGCGCCGCATCAACATCCCGGCGCTGGACCACAAGCAGGTGCATGCGCTGGTCTACGACATCATGTCGGACAAGCAACGCCGCGATTACGAAGAGTTCCTCGAGGTCGACTTCTCGTTCGAGATTCCCTCGCTGGCGCGCTTCCGTGTCAACGCCTTCAACCAGAACCGCGGCGCCGGTGCGGTGTTCCGTACCATTCCCTCGGAAGTGCTGACGCTGGAAGACCTGGGCTGCCCGCCGATCTTCCGCCAGCTGATCGAGCAGCCGCAGGGCCTGATCCTGGTTACCGGCCCGACCGGCTCGGGCAAGTCGACCACGCTGGCGGCGATGATCGACCACATCAACAAGAACGAATACGGCCACATCCTCACCGTCGAGGATCCGATCGAATTCGTGCATACCTCGCAGAAATGCCTGATCAACCAGCGCGAAGTGCACCGTGACACCCACGGCTTCAACGAAGCACTGCGTTCGGCACTGCGTGAAGACCCGGACATCATCCTGGTCGGCGAATTGCGTGACCTGGAAACCATCCGCCTGGCACTGACCGCGGCGGAAACCGGCCACCTGGTGTTCGGCACCCTGCATACCAGTTCGGCGGCCAAGACCATCGACCGCATCATCGACGTGTTCCCGGCCGGTGAGAAGCCGATGGTGCGCTCGATGTTGTCCGAGTCGCTGCGAGCGGTGATCTCGCAGGCGCTGCTGAAGAAGGTGGGTGGCGGCCGTATCGCCTCGCACGAAATCATGGTGGCCACGCCGGCCATTCGTAACCTGATCCGCGAGGACAAGGTGGCGCAGATGTACTCGTCCATCCAGACCGGCCAGCAGGTGGGCATGCAGACGCTGGACCAGAACCTGCAGGACCTGGTCAAGCGCAGCCTGATCACCCGCAACCAGGCCAAGGAATACGCCAAGGACAAGCGTCTGTTCGAGTAAGCAGCGAAGTGGGAATGGAGAGTCGGGAGTCGGTACAGCCGTGGCAGTTCCCGACTCCGTTCCCAGATCGCCGGCTTTGACGATTCCCTATTTGCGATTCCCCATTCCTGGCTCCGAGGGAGCATCCCATGAGTACCATCGATTTCACCTCGTTCCTCAAGCTGATGGCGCACCAGAAGGCCTCGGACCTGTTCATCACCGCCGGCATGGCGCCGTCGATGAAGGTCAACGGCAAGATCGCGCCGATCACGCAGACGCCCCTGACCGCGCAGCAGAGCCGCGACATGGTGCTCAACGTGATGACGCCGGCGCAGCGTGAGGAATTTGAAAAAAACCACGAGTGCAACTTCGCCATCGGCGTGTCGGGCGTGGGCCGTTTCCGTGTCAGCTGTTTCTACCAGCGCAACCAGGTGGGCATGGTGCTGCGCCGCATCGAGACGCGCATCCCCACCGTGGAAGAGCTGAGCTTGCCGCCGGTGATCAAGACGCTGGCCATGACCAAGCGCGGCATCATCCTGTTCGTCGGCGCCACCGGCACCGGCAAGTCGACCTCGTTGGCGGCGATGATCGGTTACCGCAACCAGAACTCGACCGGCCACATCATCACCATCGAGGACCCGATCGAATTCGTGCACAAGCACGAAGGCTGCATCGTCACCCAGCGTGAAGTGGGCATCGATACCGACAGCTGGGAAGCGGCGCTGAAGAACACCCTGCGCCAGGCGCCGGACGTGATCATGATCGGCGAAATCCGTACCCGCGAGGGCATGGACCACGCGGTTGCCTTTGCTGAAACCGGTCACCTGGTGCTGGCCACGCTGCACGCCAACAACGCCAACCAGGCAATGGACCGCATCATCAACTTCTTCCCGGAGGACCGCCGCAACCAGCTGCTGATGGACCTGTCGTTGAACCTGAAGGGCGTGGTGGCACAGCAGCTGGTGCCGACCCCGGACGGCAAGGGCCGCCGCGTGGCGATGGAAATCCTGCTGGGTACGCCGCTGGTGCAGGACTACATTCGCGATGGCGAGATCCACAAGCTCAAGGAAGTGATGAAGGACTCGGTGCAGCTGGGCATGAAGACCTTCGACCAGAGCCTGTTCGAGCTGTACCAGGCGGGCGAGATCAGCTACGACGACGCCTTGCGTTACGCCGACTCGCAGAACGAAGTACGCCTGCGCATCAAGCTGTCGCAGGGTGGTGATGCCAAGACCTTGTCGCAGGGTCTGGATGGCGTGGAGATTGCCGAGGTGCGCTGAGTCCTGGCCGCCCTTGGTGGTTTGAAAAGCCGCTCCCTGGGAGCGGCTTTTTTTGGGTTCATCGCGGAATACCGGGGAAGGCTGCGCGGATCTTCAGGAAGAAGTATTCCTGATCCCTGTATCCGTAGGCTCAGCGCTTGATGACCTTGATTGTGTTGTTGATGCCTTCGACGATGCTGGTGTTGAGCGGGTGTCGGCAGCGAGACAGGATCCCGTGTAGATAGGGCCTGAGGCGCTGTGCGAACAGGGCCAGGGCGGCGATTCCGCAGCCTTGGGCTTGTTCGAGCCAACGCCCCCATGCCTGTTTGGCCCATCCCTGTCGGCGGTAGAACCACAATCGCTTCAGCTCATCACGCATGAGGTAGGTGGTGAGCAGCGGTTGATTCGCCTCGAGCAGCTCGCTCAGCTGCACCGCTTGCTCCCGATCCAGGTTCTTGCGGTTGCGCAGTAGCAGCCAGCGACTGGACTTGATTACTCGGCGGGCCGGTTTATCGTGCCGCAGCTTGTTGGCCTGATCGACACGAACCCGGTCGATGACTTCGCGGCCGTACTTGGCCACCACATGGAACAAGTCGAAAACGATCTCGGCGCTTGGGCAGTTGGCCCTGATCTCCAATTCATAGGCCGTCGTCATATCGATTGCCACGGCGCGGATCTGCTCGGCAATACCGGCGGGCAGCTGCTTGAAGAAGGCCGCCGCAGTCTCGCGGGAGCGGCCGTTGCCTATCCACAACACCTGACGACTTATTGGGTCGACAACGACGGTCGCGTAGCGATGGCCCTTATGCAGCGCGAACTCGTCCATCGCCAAATAGTGGACCTGGCTCCAATCCGGCGGCTGGACGGTTTGCCGCAGCAAGGCTTTATCCAGTGATTTGACCGTATGCCACCCGAGCTGGAAGAAGCGGGCGACCGCCAGAATATTGCTGGAACCCAGCAATTGATTGACCGCCTCAGCCAGCCGGTCGGTGACTCGCTGATAGCGCCCCAGCCAGCTCAGCTTCTCCAGCCGCGGACCACCGCATTGATCGCACCAGACCCTACGCCGGGGAACCACCAGTGCTACGCGAAGCGCCATCATCGGTAGGTCCCGCACCCGGCGCACCGTCGTCTCATGCACCTGCCGACATCGGCTGCCGCAGTGCTCGCAATGCATCACCCGCGCAGATGGCTTGAGGTAGATCGTGACGGTACGGCTGCCATCCTCAGGCCACGTCACACGCTCCACCCGATAGCCCTCCCAGCCACCAAGCTTCTCGATCGTCTTCCGGTCCAGCATGGCCGCACCCTTGAGCCTAGGAAATCAGGACTAAAGGGTACTGCTGGTCAGCCGAGGCTCCACGCTAATCCGCGATGAACCTTTTTTTGTTGTGGGCAAGGGCAGGGGCAGGGGCAGGGGCAAGGGCAAGGGCAAGG
>NZ_DLJW01000118.1:0-22360 GCF_002477705.1 Stenotrophomonas sp. UBA7606
CCCCGCCGGCTGACCTCGGCGCCCGCGTCGATCGATACCGTTGCTGCCTTCCGGCCCTGGCGGGATTTTCGACCTAGCGTCGCGAGGGGCCGACGGGGCCACCATAGAGACGGTTTGGCCGCGCAGTGCGCGGCCATTCACGATTCCAGAACGTGGGGCGATGGGATCATCAGCCGCCGAAGCCAGGGACCGGACACAAACTGGAGCTGGTCCTGATCGTGTGCGGCGATTGTAACGTATGCATGCGCCGCCCGGCCAGCATTCCGGCTTGAACCCCATGTAACCCGTCAGTGGGCGTTGACGGCCCATCCGGTCCGGCTTGGATAGAATGCCCGCCCATCGGAGGACGACCTCCGCCCAGCACGGGACTTCATCCAGGACGGCCTGGCTTCTCAAGGAGGCTGTATGGCGTGGATCTATCTCGTGGTTGCCGGTGTGCTGGAAATCGTCTGGGCACTGGCGATGAAGCAATCCCATGGTTTCACCCGGCTGGTACCCAGCATCGTCACCATCATCGGCATGATTGCCAGCTTCTGGTTGCTGGCCTTGGCCATGCGCAGCCTGCCGCTGGGCACGGCCTATACGATCTGGACCGGCATCGGCGCGGTGGGCGCCTTCATCATCGGCATCATCTTCCTGGGCGAGCAGGTCAGCGCGATGCGTATTGGCGCGGCCGTGCTGATCGTCAGCGGCCTGGTGCTGATGAAGCTGTCCAGCAGCTGATAGCGGCTTCAGCCTTCGCGCAGCATCAGCGTCATTTCGACCGCATCCAGACCGGGGCCGTGGCCATCCACCACGACCCGGGTCACGCTGAAACCGAGCCGCGCGTAAAAGTCCTGTGTGTGTTGGCTGGTACTGAGCTCGACGCGCTTCGCGTTCGGGTTCTGTCTGGCCTGCTGTAAACGCGCAAGGCTCAATTGCCTGCCGAACCCCTGCCGATGCACGCTGCGTTCGACCATGCCCCAGCAGAAAACGGCTACGCCATCGGCCCGTATCGCCAAGCCGCCGCAGGCGACAACACGATGGTCGTGCTCGATCAGCTGATAGTCGCAACCCTGCGCATCGCGCTCTAGAAACTGCTCGAAGTCAGCGCGCTCGGCTGGTGCAAAGTACTCGGGCACATTGCTGTCGAACAGCGATAAGCAGGCGTTGGCATCAGCGACTTGGTAGGGGCGGATCGGCATTCGCGGGAATTTAGCAGCTTCTGCCTCTTCTCTTTGTGGAGGGGGCGGTAGGGGAATCCTGTTTTGGTTTTGGCTGTGGTTTTAGCCCCTCTCCCCTTGCGGGGTGGAAGGGGCCGGCTGACGAAACCACAGGTTCGTGGCCCCTGGAACGACCTTGCGCTAGCGCAAGGGCCGGGGCGCGGAGCGGGGGTTGGGGAGAGGGGGGCGCGAAGCGTGCTTTCTGCCGTCGAACAACGCACCCCAACAGCACAACTATCAATCAACGCGACATCGAATAAGGCAGCTTCGCCCCATCCGCAGCCCACGCCTTGTTCGGCTCGGCCTGCATCGTAAACCGCAGCTCCCCACCAGCAACAATCTCCTGATGCGTCACATACGCCCGATCCAGCGGCTTGCCATCGAGGCTCACCGAGCCCACATAGGTATGCGCAGCATCCAATCCAGTAGCAATGATGCTGAAACGCTTCCCATCCGGCAGGTTCAAGGTCGCCTGTGGCAGGAACGGCCGGCCGATGATGTACTGGTTGCTACCCGGCGTAACCGGATAGAAACCCAGCGCGGTAAACACATACCAAGCCGACATCTGCCCCAGGTCATCATTGCCGGCCAAGCCATCCGGGCGGGCGGCGTACTGCGTGTCCATGATCTGCTTCAGCCGCGCCTGCGTGCGCCACGGCTGCCCGGCATGTGCATACAGGTAGGCAACATGGTGGCTGGGCTCATTGCCATGTGCATACCAGCCAATCAGCCCAGTGATGTCTTCCATGTGCGCGAAGATGGACGGATCCACCTTGGCTTCAAACACATCGTCCAGACGCTGCAGCAGCTTGTCGCTGCCGCCATGCGCTGCTGCCAAGCCGGCAACATCCTGCGGCACATACCACGAGTACTGCCAGGCGTTGCCTTCAGTGAAATCCGTGCCGTAACCGCTGGCGCTGGGATCGAACGGCTCGCGGAAACTGCCATCGCGCTTGCGCGCCCGCATGAATCCGGTACCCGGATCAAATGCATGCTTCCAGTTGGCCGCACGCTTGTTGAACTCGCGCGCCACATCGGTCTTGCCCATGTCCTGCGCCATCTGCGCGATGGTCCAGTCGTCATAGGCGTATTCCAGCGTCTTGCTGGCCGCTTCGCCTTCTTCATCGATGGGCACATAGCCGAGCTCGCGGTACTGTGCGATGCCGTCATACGGACCGTAGTTGGCGCTGGTCACCATCGCCTGCAAGGCTTCTTCGGTGTCATAGCCGCGGATGCCCTTCATATAGGCGTCGGCGATCACAGGCACCGCGTGGTAGCCGATCATGCACCAAGTCTCCAGACCGTGGAACGACCACACCGGCAGTATGCCGTAAGGGCTTTCGCGGCGTGAGGCCAATAGCGAGTTGACGAAGTCATTGGTGCGTTGTGGCGGCTGCACCAGCGTGGCCAGCGGATGCAGGGCGCGATACGTATCCCACAACGAGAAGGTTGAATAATTCGTCCAGCCCTTGGCCTGATGGACCGCGTTGTCCGGCCCGCGATAGCGGCCATCGCTGTCCATGAACAAGGTTGGCCCAAGCAGCGTGTGGTACAGCGCGGTATAGAAGCGGGTGCGTTCGCCCGCGCTGCCCTGCGCCTCGACCGCGCCCAAGGCCTCGCTCCATTGCTGCTTGGCGGCAGCGCGCATGCCATCGAAATCCCAGCCCGGCGCTTCCGCATCCAGGTTGGCAATCGCACCTTCCTCGCTGACCGGCGAGATCGCCACCTTCACCAGCAAGGGCTCGCCAGCCTCCGGCACTACATCAAAGGCGGCAACCAACTGCCGGCCTTCGATCTGCGCGCGCTGCGACGGATCCTTCTCGCCCGGCGGCGGGAAGCCCTTGTAGGCCACATCCTGCTCGGTGTCGTGCAGTTGATGGCCACTGAGCGGCTGCGAGAAACGCATCGCGAAATACAGCTGCCGCCCCGGCGCCCAGCCGCGCGTCTCGCGGAAGCCGGTAACCGTGCCATCGGCCCGCACCCGCACCCGCGACCACAGGATCTTGCCCGGGTAGTCATACATGCTGGTGCGCAGGTCGAGCACGACATGCGCCGGCTTGCCAGCCGGGAAGCTGTAGCGGTGCATGCCGACGCGCGCGCTGGCAGTGAGTTCGGCGCGCACCTTGTAGTCGTCCAGGGTCACTGCGTAATAACCGGGCTGCGCCGTCTCGCTGGCATGGCTGAAGCGCGAGGTGTAACCGCTCAAGGGCTGATCCGGATTGCCGCGCTCCAACTTCAACTCACCGGTAGTGGGCATCAGCAGCAGATCACCCAGATCCGAATGGCCGGTACCGGAGAAATGCGTATGCGAGAAGCCGACGATGGTGTTGTCGTCATAGCGGTAGCCCGCCGCCCAGCCATAGCCGTTCTTGCGCGACTGGATGCGGGTATCGGGCGACAGTTGGACCATGCCGTAAGGGACGGTCGCGCCCGGATAGGTATGGCCCTCGCCGCCGGTGCCGATGAAGGGGTTCACGGCGGCGTAGGCGGCTTCGTTGGCGGCGGGCGAGGCCGCCATTGCCGAAGACGGCGCCAGAGAAGAGGTCGCCAAGGTTGCTGCAAGCACTAACAGGGTCGCGCCAAGCTGCTTCATCCCGCACCTTTTGGATCGTTCTAATATGACAAAACTAGCATGCCGAAGAGGGCGCTGGCATGTGCTCGTCCCGTCAGTCAGTGGCGGGCCTTTGCAACTGCAACTGTGGCTGGTTGTTCCTTGGTGCGGGCCCTGGCGGTGACCATCGCGGTTGGGTATGGGAGGGGATTTGTGACGCCGACATCGCATGTTTCGCCACAGCGCTCCTCCTGCCGACGTTTCTTCAATCAAAATCAACTATCGCAAGCAACCCTCTTCGTGGGGAGCTGTATACAAACTCCAAGTGGGGGAGCCATTGCAATGATAGGAATCAGAGAGTCCCGGCCTGAAGATGGTGGGCGTGTCGTTGAGATATGGCGGAATGCGGTTGACGCCACGCATGATTTTCTGTTGTCGGAAGATCGTCTTGCCATCGACGAGATGGTGTGCGGTTTTCTTCCTCAAGCGGCGCTCCTGCTTGCGGTGGATGCAAGCGACTACCCGCTCGCCTTCATGCTCATTGATAACGGACATATGCAGGCGTTGTTCGTGGATCCGGCCTGCCGGGGCACTGGAATTGGTGCCGCTCTGGTGCGCCACGGTCTCGGCCTTCACCCGTGGATGACTACCGACGTCAATGAGCAGAATGCTCAGGCGATAGGCTTCTACGAAAAGCTGGGATTCAAGCGCACGGGACGGTCGCCATTTGATGATCAGGGCAGGCCCTATCCGCTGATTCATCTTGAGTATCAGGCTGGTTTGTCTGCGCCAGCTGCCAAGGCGTAGTTTCCATCCAGACACAAACGGCAGCATTGACGAACTGCCGCGACCTGAGTGGTGAAGGGGCGCGGATGCTTCGGATCCTGGCAAGCCATGGTCAGAGTTGGCGTGCGCTTTGGATTACCGATGTCGAACAGCTCTATCGGTGTCGGCTTTGCTTGTCACCGGCGCGGTTGATATCCGGTACCGACCGTGGGCCGGGTCAGAACGCAAAACCTCATAAAGGCTGAGGGAGGCGTGATCTGGTGGATAGCCATTGGGATCGTCGCCGCCCACCAGACCCTTCGGGCGGCTACGCCGTCCCACTGGCTACGCCGGCGGTCGAACCCGTTGGGGGTCTCATCGGCTGCTTTCCGTCCAATAACTGAAAAAGCCGCCCACAAGGGACGGCTTTTTCAGTTATCTGGCGGAGAGAGGGGGATTGATTCGGTGCTTCGCACCTTCACCCTTCGGGCGGCTTCGCCGTCCCACCGGCTGCGCCGGCGGTCGAACCCGTTGGGGCTCTCATCGCCCATGCTTTCCGTCCAATAACTGAAAAAGCCGCCCACAAGGGACGGCTTTTTCAGTTATCTGGCGGAGAGAGGGGGATTCGAACCCCCGAAGCGCGGTTTAGACGCTTACACACTTTCCAGGCGTGCTCCTTCAACCACTCGGACACCTCTCCGGATCCTGCCGCGCTAATGCCTCAGCAGGGGCGCAGATTCTATAGTGACTGGGCGCCGGCCACAAGCACCCCCTGAACAGGGTGCTGGCGGACGGGCAGGGCATGGCACAATGGGGCTTCAGATGAAGACGGTTGCCTGATGTCCTATCTCGTCCTTGCCCGCAAGTGGCGTCCGAAGCGTTTTGCCGAGTTGGTGGGCCAGGAACACGTGGTCCGCGCGCTCAGCAATGCGCTCGACAGTGGCCGCGTCCACCACGCCTTCCTGTTTACCGGCACCCGCGGTGTCGGCAAGACCACCATTGCCCGCATCTTCGCCAAGTCGCTGAACTGCGAGCAGGGCACCAGCGCCGATCCCTGCGGTCAGTGCCGGGCCTGCCTGGACATCGACGCCGGCCGCTACATCGACCTGCTGGAAATCGATGCCGCGTCCAATACCGGCGTGGATGACGTGCGCGAGGTGATCGAGAACGCCCAGTACATGCCCTCGCGCGGGCAGTACAAGGTCTACCTGATCGACGAAGTGCACATGCTCTCCAAGGCGGCGTTCAATGCGCTGCTGAAGACGCTGGAAGAGCCGCCGGAGCACGTGAAGTTCCTGCTGGCCACCACCGACCCGCAGAAGCTGCCGGTCACGGTGCTCAGCCGCTGCCTGCAGTTCAACCTGAAGCGACTGGACGAGGAACAGATCCGCGGGCAGATGACGCGCATCCTCGGCGCCGAGCAGATCGAGTTCGACGACAGTGCCATCGTGCAGCTGGCGCGTGCGGCCGACGGCTCGCTGCGTGACGGTTTGTCGTTGCTGGACCAGTCCATTGCCTATGCCGGTGGCGCGCTGCGTGATGACGTGGTGCGCGCCATGCTGGGCACGGTGGACCGCACCCAGGTGGCGGCCATGCTGGACGCCCTGGCCGAAGGGGATGGCGCCCGCCTGCTGCAGGTGGTGGCGACCCTGGCCGACTTCTCGCCGGACTGGAGCGGGGTGCTGGATGCCCTGGCTGAAGGCCTGCACCGCATCCAGGTGCAGCAGCTGGTACCGGGCACCGAGGTGCCGGGCGAGGGCGTGGATGCGGTGGCCTTTGCCCAGCGCCTGCGCCCGGAAGTGGTGCAGCTCTGGTACCAGATGGCGCTCGGTGGCCGTCGCGACCTGCACCTGGCGCCCAGTCCGCGTGCGGGCTTTGAAATGACCGTGCTGCGCATGCTGGCGTTCCGCCCGGCAGGCGCGGTGCCGGTGGTGCCGGAAGGTGCCGCCCCGGCAGCGGGTGCAGGTGTGGGTGGAAACAGCCAGGCCGCGCCGGTTGCCGCTGGTGCGCAGGCGGCGGCCAAGCCGGTTGAGGCAGTACAGGTGGCAGCGGCTGTGGATACACCCGCAGTGCACAAGCCAGCGCCCGAACCTGTGCCGGCGCCGGTCGCGGCGCCGCAGATCGCGCCGGAACCGGTGGCATCCGCCGCGCCGCAGCCCCCGCCAGAATCCGAGCCTGCGCCCGTCGCCGCCGCTGCCCCGGCCGAGGCCGCCAAACCGGCCGCCGTCGACGCGGACCTGCCGCCGTGGGCGGTCGAGGCCGCCGAGGCGACTGCACGTGACGAGGCCATGGCCGCCGAAATGGCGATGCCTGAGCCGTCACCGCCAGTGATCGAGACGCCCACGCCCGCAGCTGCCCCGGTGCAGCCCGCTGCAGCGGTGCGCCCCACCGGCATCGCCATCGAGCCGGCGCCTGCCACGCAGGCCGGGCGTGCCTTGAACGATGCCGAGCAATGGCTGGATCTGGTTGCCGACAGTGGCCTGAGTGGCCCTTCGCGCGAGCTGGCAGCCAATGCGGCCTTTGTCAGTTTCCAGCACGGCGTGCTGCGGCTGGCGTTGATGCCGGGCTTTGAGTACCTGCAGTCTGAGCGCGCCTTGAATGCGCTGGCGCAAGCCCTGTCGCAGGCCTTGGGCAGCACGCCTAAGATCCTTATTGAAACCGGCAACGTCCAGGCTGAGACCTTGCACGAGCGCGCTGACCGTCAGCGCGGTGAACAACAGCATGCGGCCGAAGCCGTTTTCATGGCCGACCCCCAGGTGCAGCAGTTGCTGCAGCAGGGTGCACGGGTCGTGGCCGATTCCATCCGTCCTTTCAAAGAGTAAGAACCATGCGCGGCAATATCGCCCAGATGATGCAACAGGCCCAGAAGATGCAGGAAAACCTGCAGAAGGCCCAGGAAGAACTTGGCAAGCTGGAAGTCACCGGCAGTGCCGGTGGCGGCATGGTCAGCGTGACGCTGACCGGTACCAAGGAGTGCCGCAAGGTGCGCATCGATCCGTCGGTGCTGTCCGATCCGGAAATGGCCGAAGACCTGATCGCTGCTGCGTTCAACGATGCGTCCAACAAGATCGACGCCGAATCGCAGAGCCGCATGGGCGCTGCCACCGCCGGCATGAAGTTGCCGCCGGGCATGAAGCTGCCGTTCTGATGCAGCCGCGCCGGCATGCCGGCGCATGCATGCCCCCGCGCCGCGAAGCCTCCGGGCTTCGCGCGTTTGTTTTGAACAAGAGCCTGATGCGATGAGCCTGCCGCTGCTGGAACAACTGATCGAGGCCTTCCGGGTGTTGCCGGGCGTCGGCCAGAAGACCGCCCAGCGCATGGCCTACCACGTGCTGGAGCGTGCCCGTGACGGCGGCCAGCGCCTGTCGGAAGTGTTGGCCGAGGCCATCGAGAAGATCGGCCACTGCAAGCAATGCCGCGACTTCAGCGAAACCGAGCTGTGCCCGGTCTGCGCCAGCAGCAGCCGCGAGCGGCAGATGCTGTGCGTGATCGAGTCACCGGCGGATCGGCTGGCAATCGAGCACGCCACCAGCTACCGCGGCGTGTACTACGTGCTGCAGGGGCGCCTGTCGCCGCTGGATGGCATTGGCCCGCGCGAGCTGGGCCTGGACCAGTTGGAAGCGCGATTGGCACAAGGCGAGGTCACCGAATTGATCATCGCCACCAACTCCACCGTCGAAGGCGAGGCCACCGCGCACTACCTGGCGCAGCTGGCCAGGCGCAACAAAGTGCGCCCCAGCCGCTTGGCGCAGGGCCTGCCCTTGGGTGGGGAGCTGGAATATGTGGATCGCGGTACCTTGTCGCACGCCTTCGGCAGCCGCAGCGAAGTTGGCGAATAAGCGCTGCCGGGGTTGTAAGCTGTAGGCCGTTTACTGCAGCGAGCCCCACATGACCGACACCATTTTCGGCAAGATCATCCGTCGCGAAATTCCCGCCGCCATCGTTTACGAAGACGAGGAAGTGCTGGGTTTCAAGGACATCGCCCCGCAGGCGCCGGTGCATGTGCTGTTCATTCCGAAGAACGAGGTCATCCCCACCCTGGATGATCTGCAGCCGACGCAGGCGCATTTGATCGGCAAGCTGGCCTTGGCAGCGGCCGCGTATGCCCGCCAGGAGGGCTTTGCCGAGAACGGCTACCGCATCGTGATGAACTGCCGCGAAGACGCCGGCCAGACCGTGTTCCACATCCACCTGCATCTGTTGGCTGGCGCGCCTTTGGGGCATTTCGGCGCGTGATTTGATGCCGTTGTGTTGGCTGTAGGAGCGGCGGGCAGTGCTCCCTCCCTTTGCCGCAGGCAAGGGGAGGGTTGGGGAGGGGTAAGCTCGGCCGTGTCTGATGGATCTGTGACTTCGCGATTTACGCCGTTCCTACGAAAGAACCAAAAAACAGAAAAGCCAAACAAAAACGCCGCCCCTTGGGGCGGCGTTTTCAGTTTGTTACCACCAACCGCGGTAACCCCAGCCCCAGCGCGGGCCCCAGGTGGGGCCCCAGGGGCCATAGGGATAGGCGGGTACCACTTCCACTTCGCGTTGCACCGGCCACAGGTACACCACGTCGGCGTTGACCTTGGGCAGCGGGTAGTCGTACTCGCCGATCTTGGTGGTCTGGTAGCCGTCGATGCGGCCGATGAAGGTCACGTCGCGGCCCGGCTCGAACACCGCCGGGTCATAGAAGCCGGCACGGCAGGCCAGGAAGCGGCCGTCGCTGGCATCGGCCGAGGTGGTGCTCGGGCGGCCGCTGCCATTGAGCGGGCGGGCGATCATCTGGAAGCAGGTTTCGCCCTGGCCGGGGATGGTCTCGATGATGCGGCCACCCCAGCGTACCGGTGCGCCGGTCTGCTTCTGGGCGACCGCGTCACGCGGCGAAACCGGATTGAACTGGCCTTGCAGCGGCTTGGGGGCCGTGGCACAGGCGCCCAGCGCGAGGCTGGCAACAGCAATGAGGAGGATGCGGGTGTTCATGGTCGTGCTCCGGGTTTCGGACGGTGCCTGCGCAGGTCCATCAATAATGAATCGTCATCCGTCAGGCCGCCAGCGTAGCGCGCATCGCTGAAACGTTGGCTGAGTGCGGATAGACCGCAGCCGGGCAGTGTAAGTTCCACCCGGCGCGCCCAGTCACCGGCGGTTTCGGCAGGTTCGCGGGCCAGCCCCAGTCGTGCGTAACGCTGGCCCAACTGGTGCCAGGCGCGCAGCAGCGGGTCGCGCTGGCGCTCCCCGCGCGCCAGCAGCCAAGCCATCAGCGCCAGCGCCGCAGCGGCGACGCTGGCGAACAGTGCCACCAGTTGGCCGGGGCTCAAGCGGGCAACGCCAAGGCGGCTCAGCAGCCGTGACTGGCGCTCGGCATCGAAGGACAGCACGGCGTTGTTCCAGCCGCGGCGCAGGTAGTCGCTGTATTGCAACAGCCCGGTCCAGCGCCGGCCCAGGTCCAGACCGGCGCCGGAGGTGTTCTGTCCAAGACGGTCCTCCAGCGTGTCGTAGATGCGTTCCGGCGCCACCGCAGCGGTGGGGTCAACCCGCACCCAGCCACGCTCGGGCAGCCAGGCCTCGGCCCAGGCGTGCGCATCCATGCGGCGCACCAGCCAATAGTTGCCATACGGATTGTGCACGCCACCGGCATAGCCGGTGACCACCCGGGCCGGGATGCCGGCGGCACGCATCAACACCACGAAGGCAGCGCTGAAATGTTCGCAGTAGCCGGCCTTCTGGTCGAACAGGAACTCATCCACGCTGTGACGGCCGGGAATGGGCGTGTTCAAGGTGTAGGCAAACTCGCGGTGGATCCAGTCCAGGCTGCGTTGGACGATGGCGGCGTCGTTGCCGCCGGCCTCTGCGCGCCATTGCCTGGCCAGGGCCAGTGTCCGCGGGTTGAAGCCCTTGGGTAGCAGCAATGCCTGCCGGCGCAGGCCATCGGGCAGGCGCGTCTGGAACTGGCGCGGAGCGGCGGACTGCAGCCGCCAGCGGCTGAGGGCTGTGAGCGGGCGGGCACTGGTCAGGCTGTAGTCGGCGCCCAGGCGGGCGTCGGCCGGAGCAGCCAAGGGCAGGTCCAGGGCAACCAGGTCACGCCGATCGGTGGCCTCGTATTCGATCTGGTAGTCCCAGCGCTGGGGGCCGGCGGTGAACGGGGGCGGCTCGCCCGCTGCGTGTTGCTCCAGCCGGGTCCAGCTGCGGCCGTCAAAGCGGGTCAGCACCGGACCGCGCCAATAGCGCTGCTCGGGTGCCGGTACCGGGCCGAAGAACTGTACGCGCAGGGCCGGGCTGTCATCGGCCATCAGCTCGCCCCAGGCCCCCGGCGCCATGCTGTCGGACAGGCCGGGGGTGCTGACGCTGCGCTCAGGTGCACCCCACAACGGCGTGGGCAGCCGTGGCAGCAACCAGAACCCGGCCATGGCCAGTGGCAGCGCCAGCAGCATCAGACGGCCAACACCGCGCAACTGCAGGCGCAGGGCCGGCGACGCAACGCCGGCCTGGTCGTCGGCAATGCGCTGCAGTGCCAGCAGGGAGGCGACCAGGGCGGTGGCCGACAACAGCAGGGTGGTTGGCCCCTGGTCGAGCAGGAATGCCGAGAAAGGTGCAAACAAGGCAAAACCGACCAGGCTGCGCGCGTCGCGGAAACTGCGCAGCTCGGCGGGTTTGATCGCCAGCATCGCCGCGAGCAGGGCGCAGCCGGTATCGCGGCCGATCCCGCCGCCCATCTGCCAGTAGATGGCGACAAACATCACCCCCATCAGCAGCAACTTGATGGAGGCAGGCAGCCTGCGTCGCCGCGTCCATGCACTGGTCAGCGCCGCCACTGCGGCCACGCTCAGTGACAGTGCTGGCGGCAACTGCAGCAGCAGGGGCAGCAGCGCCAACGCGGCGGCCAGTAGTGACCATGTGCGGGTATCGGCGCGGGGCAAGGGGGCGGGCGGCTTGGTCATCGGCTTGGCAGCAGGGCCAGGGTGCGCAGGCACTGATGGCGATGCAGGTCACCATTGGCCGGCCCCAACGGCGGCTGGCCAGGCAGACGCAGCTGGTAGCGGCGGCCCTCGCGCTCTGCATCGTCCACCCAGCGCGCAAGCCGGGCGATGCGCTGTTCGTAGGGAAGGCTGGGCAACTGCATCCAGTCCAGCAGCAGTTCGGCGCCTTGCGGGCGCTCGTACTCGCGTACCAGCAGTTCGTCGCGCCGGGCGGAGTGTTTCCAGGCAATGCTGCGGCGTGCATCACCTTGCCGGTAGGGGCGCAGTTGCTGCAGTTCTTCGCCCTGTGGGTGCACGCGGGTATGGCTGCTGGTGCTGCCGGCATCAGGCAAGGGCGGGGCGTTGCTTTCCGGGGCGGGGTAGACCAGCAAGGGCGTTTCTGGCCAGAACCATGCCCAGGCGCGCACCAGGCCCAGTGGCTGGGTGGTGTCGATACGGATGCGTGGCAGATCCAGCCAGCCGCGGCGTTCAGTGGGCAGCAGCAGGTCAACCTCGGTCTGCACATCGGGTTCGAGCGTGGCCCGCGCCTGGCTGTCAGCGCACCGTAGCTGCAGGCCGCGCCGCGGGCGGTTGTCGGCGCGCAACAGGGCCAGCCGCAGCCGCAGCGCATGGCCCGCCGCCACCGGTTCGGCCGACAGTGCCTGCAACTGCAGGCCGGACAGCTGCAGGTGGGCGTGCACGGTGCTGGCCAGGGCTGTGGCTGCCAGCAACAAGGCCAGCAACAGGGCAGGGTTGTTGTTGTAGTTCAGGCCGCCCAGCAACATCACCGCCAGCAACGCCGCCAGGAACAGGCCAAAGCGGGTGGGCAGGACATAAATGCGGCGGCGGTCAAGGCGCACCGGCAGCGCTTCGGGCTGCCGCGGTCGGGCCAGCAACTGCAGCGACCGCCAACGTTGGCGCAACCCCATGGGCTCAGTCCACCTGCACGGTGTGCAGGATGGCGCGGGCCAGTTCCGGGCCGGACGAGGATTCCGCCTCGGCGACCAGACGGTGGCCGGCCACGGCGACGAACAGTGCCTGTATGTCCTCGGGCACCACATGTTGCCGCCCCAGCAGCAGGGCGTGGGCCTTGGCGGCACGCAGCAGGGCGATGCCGGCGCGCGGCGACAGCCCCACGCGTACGCCAGGGTGCTGGCGGCTGCGGGTAAGCAGGGCCTGCACGTAGTCGATCAGCGCATCGCTGGTGTGGACGCGGGTGACCGCCTCGCGCAGGGCGACCAGCTCGCTGTCGGACAGGCACGCTGTGGTTTGCGCGATCAAGCTGCGGCGGTCGCTGCCACTGAGCAGTGCACGTTCGGCCTCGGCGTTGGGGTAGCCCAGGGTCAGCCGCAGGAGGAAGCGGTCCAACTGCGAATCGGGCAAGGGGAACGTCCCTGACAGGTCCACCGGGTTCTGCGTGGCGATGACGAAGAACGGGTCGGGCAAGGCGTGGGTAACACCATCCAGTGTCACCTGCTGCTCGGCCATGGCCTCCAGCAGCGCACTTTGCGTGCGCGGTGGCGCGCGGTTGATCTCGTCGGCGAGCAGCAGGTTGCAGAACACCGGGCCGGGGTGGAACTGGAAGCTGCGGCCGGCAGCCTCGTATACCGAGACACCCAGGACATCGGCTGGCAGCAGGTCCGAGGTGAACTGGATGCGCTGGAACTGCAGGCCCAGGCTGGAGGCCATCGCGTGCGCCAGGGTGGTCTTGCCCAACCCGGGCAGGTCCTCGATCAGCAGATGCCCCCCGGACAACAGCGCGACAAAGGCCAGGCGGACCTCATGGGCCTTGCCCAGCACCAGGGTATTTACCTGCGTCTGCGCCCTGGATAGGGACTGCAACGTCACTTCGGGTAGCATTCCGGCTGGCGTTACCGTCATCGTCGTCTCGTAATCAGGATTGAAGGGAGTGTAAGTGGCAATCAGGGGCGAGCAGCGCGCGTACATCACGTTCTTGGTGCTCTGGACGCTGGTAACAGTGGTCAAGGTGCTGATCGCGGCGCAATTGCCGCTGTTTGTCGATGAAGCATTCTATTGGCAGGAAGGCCAGCATTTGGCCCCTGCTTACTCCGACCTGCCGGGGCTGACGGCCTGGCTGACACGGCTGGGCGTGGAGATCGTCGGTAATCACCGTCTGGGCGTGCGCCTGCCGTTCCTGGTGCTGGGCGCGTTGCTGCCGTGGATGGTCGCCCATATCGCTACCCGCTGGTTTGGTACGCGGGCGGGTTGGCAGGCCGGTGCGCTTGCAGTGCTGATGCCGTTGTCGGCGACCCTTGGCATTTTGGCGGTGCCGGACGTGCCCATGGCCATCGCTGCCCTGCTGTGCCTGGATGCCGGCGCGCGCCTGCTGCGCAATGTGAATGCGGGCGGTGCCTTGATGCTGGCGCTGGGGTTGCTGGTAGGCGCCTTGAGTCACTACCGCTTCATCGGCGTGATCGTGGTGGGGTTCATTGCGCTGCTGCTGTTGCCGGAGGGCCGGCGCATGCTGCGTGACCCCCGCGTGTGGATGGCGCTCAGCGTCGGCATCGTGGCGTGGGTGCCGCTGCTTGCATGGAATCTGGACAACCAGGACGCGGGCCTGAAGTTCCAGGTGATCGAGCGGCACCCCTGGGAGTTCCAGACCGAGGGGCTGCTGTTCCTGATCATCCAGCCGATGCTGGTGACGCCATTGCTGTTTGCGGCAATGGCAGGGGTTGCCTATGCCGGCCTGCGCCAACGACTGCGCGGCTTCCATCATGGGCAGCTGCGCTATTTCGCGTTGGTGGGTGGCACATCCACCGTGTTGATCTTCCTGTTCGGCTTCTTCACCGATGTGGAGCGCATCAGCTTCCATTGGCCCCTGCCGGGCTACCTGGCCCTGCTGGTGTCCGTACCGCTGGCCTTGAATCATTGGACCCGCTTCTGGCGCCGTGCTGTATGGGTGGTGGCATCGGTGGGGCTGGTGTTGGCCTTCGCTTATTACGTGATGGCGGCCACTCCGTCGTTGCGCGAGCAGACTGCGGGCAGCAAGTATTACCCGCGCAACTTCGCCGGTTGGCAGCCCTTGGCCGATGCGGTCAAGGACGAGCTGGCGCAGATGCCGGCGGATGCCCAGGTGCTGGCCGGTAGTTTCAAGGTGGGCTCCGAGCTGGGCTTCCGGCTGGAAGATGCTTCCATCCGGGTGCTGCCGCATGAACTCAATGATCGCCATGGGCGTACCGCGCAGCTGGCCTTGTGGCATTTGATCAGCGATGGCAGCCGCAGCACGCCGCAGCTGCTGGTGCTGGCGCCGGGCGACCAGCGCTATCGCGACCTACTGGAGCGGTACCACAAGGTCTGTGAGCTGGTTGGGCCGCTGCCGCCGCCGCGGGTGGTGTCGCTGGATCATGGGTTCCAGCGTTTCCTGTTGTTCCGCCTGCCTGCGCAGAAGCAGCAGGGGGCGTGCGTAACCCCCGCCATGGCGTGGGTGGATGGGCCGTTGCCAGGTGAATCCATTTCAGGCGAGCTGCAGGTCAAGGGCTGGGCGTTCAAGGATGGCGTGGGCCTGGCGCGCGTTGAACTGCTGGTGGATGGGCGCAGCGTGGGCGATGCGGCCTATGGGCGAACCCTGGATATCCGCCCCGCGTGGCCGGGCACCAATGATCCGCAGCATCCGCAGGTGGGTTTCGATGGGCGGATCGATACGTCGGGGTTTGCCCCGGGGCGGCATTGGCTGGGACTGCGCCTGCATGGCAATGACGGCAGCGTGGAGACCTGGGCAGAGCAGCCCTTCATCGTCGAGCGTTAAGACATACCTGCTGTAGGGACACGGATTGCGGGTGAGGAAGACAATGGGACAGTTGGACGTCGTGGTGCTGATTCCTTGTTACAACGAGGAGGCGGCGGTTGCCCGTGTGGTGGCGGATTTCCGCGCCACCCTGCCGGCAGCGCGGATCGTTGTGCTGGACAACAATTCGACCGATCGCACGGGTGAGGTGGCGCGCGCTGCCGGTGCCCAGGTGTTGAAGGTGGCGTTGCAAGGCAAGGGCAACGCCGTGCGGCGCGGCTTTGCCGATGTCGATGCCGATGTGTATCTGCTGGTGGATGGCGACGATACCTACGAAGCTGCAGCCGCTCCGGCGCTGGTCAGGAAGTTGCTGGACGAGGGGTTGGACATGGTCGTGGGGGCACGGCGCGATGAACAGGCGGCCGCCTATCGTCCAGGGCATCGCCTGGGCAATGTTCTGCTGACCCGTTGCGCTGGCATGCTGTTCGGGCATGCGTTCGATGACATGCTGTCCGGATACCGCGTGTTTTCGCGCCGCTATGTGCGTTCATTCGCTGCCCATGCAAAGGGTTTCGAGATCGAAACCGAGTTGGCGGTACATGCCCTGCAACTGCGCATGCCGGTCGCCGAGGTGGACACCGTGTATGGGGTCAGGCCGGAGGGTTCGCACAGCAAATTGAATACCTGGCGCGACGGCTGGCGGATCCTGTGCACGATCGCCAAATTGTTCAAATCGGAACGGCCTTTGCTGTTCTTTTCCCTGGGCTTCGCACTGGCTGAACTGATTGCTTTCAGTCTGGCGGTCCCTTTGCTGGTCACTTACGTGGAGACAGGGCTGGTCCCGCGTTTCCCCACGGCGATCCTGTGCGGTGCGTTGGGCGTCCTGGGGTTCCTGCTGCTGGCATGTGGGTTGATCCTGGACACGGTGACGCGGGGCCGTACGGAGGCCAAGCATCTGGCCTATCTCGCTGTGCCCATCAGCAAGGACGGCAATCGGGCAGAAGGCGCATGAGCCAGGCAGGAACTGTTGGGCGCGGCCTCCTGGCCCGTATTGCGCAGGGTATGTACCGCAGGTTTGCTTTCACTTCGCAGGCCAACATGGTCGCTGCGGCATCGCTGGTCGCGCTGTTGGGCGGTTGCCTGTCATTGTGGCTGGGTCAGGACTCCAACTGGGACCTGCGCAACTACCATCTTTACAACGGCTATGCCGCCTTGCAGGGCCGCCTGCACCTGGATCTGGCGCCCGCGCAGATGCAGTCCTATTTCAGTCCGTTGCTGGATGTCTTCCAGTACCTGTTATTGGTGCGCTTGCCCGGGCCGCTGGTTGGGTTCGTCATGGGTGTACTGCATGGCCTGCTGTTTGTGCCGGTGGCCGGGGTGGCCTGGTGGGTGCTGAGGGACAGGGCCGAGCGCGCATGGCTGGCGCCGCTGTTGGGCGTGGCGGGATTGTGCATGGCGTCGGTGCTGTCCGAGTTCGGCAACACCATGGCCGACAACACCACGGCGCTGTTCGTGGTGGGCAGCCTGTGGGCGGTAGTGCACGCGCAGTCGCGCGCTGAGGGCGTTGTGCCATGGCGCAGTTGGGTGGTGGCGGGTGTGCTGTTGGGCATGGCTGTCGCACTGAAACTGACCAATGCCATCTACGCCATCGGTATGGCAGCAGCGTTGCTGGCCGCGGGTGGCCGCTGGTCGCAACGTGTGCTGGGATTGACCGTCGTGGCTGCTACGGCATTGCTGGTGGCGGCATTGGCCGCCGGTTGGTGGTACTGGCAGCTCTGGCAGCACCATGGCAATCCGCTGTTGCCGCAGTTCAACGCGTGGTTCCAGTCCCCCCTGGCACAGCAAGGCGGTGTGGCCGATACCCGTTGGTTGCCGCGAGGGCTGGGTGAGCACGTGCTGTGGCCGCTGATATTTGCCGCCAACCCCAAGCGCGTGAGCGAGATTTCACTGGTGCAACTGGTGTGGCCGCTGTTGTTCGTGGTCGGGCTGGCATTGCTTGGGCAGCACCTGTTGCGCAGGCGGCGGGCGCACACTGCCGCCGCTTTCGCCCCCGTGCTGCGTGGCGTGGTTGCGTTCGTGCTGGTGTCCTATCTGCTGTGGCAGTTCGTTTTCAGCATTCACCGGTATCTGTCGGCGTTGGAATTGCTGGCGCCGCTGCTGTTGTGGTGCGGCTGGGTGCGTTTGTGGCCGGGTAAGCGCGGCCCGCGGAGCGCAGGCTGGCTGGTGGCGGTGTGCGTGATCGTGTCGCTGGTCGGGCGCGGCGATTGGGGGCATGAATCCTGGGCGTCGCAGGCTTTTCGTGTGCAGGGGCCGCCAATGGCCGCACCCGCGCAGAGTGTGGTGCTGCTGGTGGGGGCGGAGCCGCAGGGTTGGCGGGTACCGCTGTTGCCGGCGCAGGCGCGCTATGCCGCGGTGGCCTCCAACTTCCCGGAGGCGGAAGGTTACCGGGCCGCCCTGGCAGCCATGCTGGACGAGCGGCCGTACCAGTTTGCGATGCTGCCGGGTTACTCGGATCGCCTGGCGTTGCGCTTCGAGGCGCTCAATCGGAAGGTGGCGGCCGTGGGCCTGCATGCCGAGCCGGGCTGCGGCAAGCTGGGCTGGATTGCGCGCACGGTGAGGGGTGGGCGGTTGAAGGTGGAGCAGCAGCAGGGCAGGTGCGTGCTGGTGCCCGGCAAGGCCGGGCCAATGACACCGGCTGCTGCCGAGGCCGAAGAGCGTACTGCTGCGCAGGCAAGGTTGGGTGCCTATGGCCTGCAACTGGTGCCGGGTTCCTGCGTCACGTTGGATTCCCGCATCGGCCAGGGGCGCTTCCCTTACCAGTGGTGCCGGCTACAGCCGGTGCGCTGAGTCTTGCGCCTCAGGGCAGGCGATAGCCTGCCTGCCGCAGCAAATCGGACAGGCGTATGAGCGGCAGGCCAACCAGGGCGGTGGGGTCGCTGTTGTCGATGGCCTCGAACAGGCTGATGCCCAGGCCTTCGCATTTGAAGCTGCCGGCGCAGTCCAGCGGTTGCTCGGCGTCCACGTAGCGGGCGATCTCCTCGCCCTGCAATGGGCGGAAGCGAACCGTGGTGAGGTCGCTGGTCTGCAGCTGGCGGACGCCGTTGCTCAGGCATACCGCGGTATGGAACTGTACCTGCCGGCCGGACATGGCCGCCAGTTGGGCGCAGGCGGCTTCGTGGGTGCCGGGTTTGCCCAGCGGCAGGCCGTCCAGTTCGGCAACCTGGTCCGAGCCGATCACCCAACTGCCGGGTGCCTGGACGGAAACCGCCTGCGCCTTGGCCGTCGCCAGCCGCTGTGCGAGTGCAGCCGGGGGCTCGCCGGGCAGGGGGCTTTCGTCCACCAGCGGGGCTGCGGAACTGAACGGAAGCCCGAGCCGGGACAACAATTGCGCCCGATAGCGGGAGGTGGAGGCGAGAATCAGTGCTGTCATGTGTAAAAATAGCCGTCCCGGGCCGGGCAGTCTGCTGCCGTGAAGGCTGTCTGGCAACGTTTGCCGCTGGCGGATTTGACAGCGGGTGGGGTTCTACTTAACATTCTGCAGCTTATGTCCGCGAACGTGCCCGAATTGCTGGATGCTTGGCGGATGGTCGTAGCGCGTAGGCGCTTTGACGGCCAGGCGCCTTTGTCCGAGATGACCCGCCTGCAGGGTCTGCTTGCCGATACCGAAGGCCAGTGCAGCTATGCGCTGGAATTCGATCGCGACAGCGTGTTGCAGGTGGCCTATGTCGATCTGACCATCGATACCGAGCTGCCCTTGATCTGCCAGCGCACCATGCAGCGTTTCCTGCTGCCGGTGTCGATCAAGCAGCGTTTGGGCTTGATCCGGAACGAAGACGAAGAATCCGCGCTTCCAGAGGAATACGAAGCGCTGCTGGTGCCCGAGGACGGCAACCTGCGGCCGCTGGACCTGGTGGAAGACGAGTTGGTGTTGGCGGTGCCGGTGGTTGCACTGGCGCCGGGAAGCGAGGCAGTCGAACGTGACTTCTCCGCGACCGAAGATGAATTGAGCAAGGCCAGTCCGTTCGCGGCATTGGCGGCGCTGAAGAAACAATAGCGGCCGGTAATCGTCGGCGGCTGCGGCGAAAGCGAGTAGTGCTGGACGCTAACGTCCTGTGCAATTAAACGACGAAGCAAACGAAACCGAGTTTGGAGCAATCCCATGGCTGTGCAGAAATCCCGTGTTACCCCGTCCCGCCGCGGCCAGCGTCGTGCCCACGACGCCCTGAGCGCCAAGCAGCTGTCCACCGATCCGACCACCGGTGAAGTGCATCTGCGTCACCACATCACCGCTGACGGCTTCTACCGTGGCAAGAAGGTGATCACGACCAAGTCGAACTCGGTCGTCGAAGAAGATTGATTCGTGACGGCTGCCATGCCTGCGTGGTGGCCGTTTCACTGATTCTTCAGGGGCCGCCTTCGGGCGGCTTCGCGCAACAGGAAACAGCATGAGCAAGCGGATCTACTCGCGGATCGCGGGCACTGGTAGTTATTTGCCCGAGAAGGTGTTGACCAACGAAGATCTGACCAAGATCGTCGAAACGACCGATGAGTGGATCCAGTCGCGAACGGGTATCCGCGAGCGACATATTGCTGCCGAAGGCGAGACCACCAGTGACCTGGGCTACAACGCCGCCGTGCGCGCGTTGGAAGCGGCTGGCATCGAGGCTTCGCAGCTGGACATGATCGTCGTGGGCACCACCACGCCGGACCTGATTTTTCCGTCCACCGCCTGTCTGATCCAGGCGCGCCTTGGCGCGACCGGTTCGGCGGCATTCGACGTCAATGCGGCCTGCTCGGGCTTTCTGTTTGCCCTGAGCGTGGCTGACAAATTCATCCGCAGCGGTGACGCCAAGCATGTGCTGGTGATCGGTGCGGAAACACTGACCCGTATCGTTGACTGGACCGACCGCACCACCTGCGTGTTGTTCGGCGATGGCGCGGGCGCCGTCGTGCTCAAGGCCGACGAAGACACCGGCATCCTCAGTACCCACCTGCATGCCGATGGCAGCAAGAAGGAACTGCTGTGGGACCCGGTTGGCGTGTCGGTCGGCTTCGACAAGCCGGGCAAGATCAACATGAAGGGCAACGACGTGTTCAAGTACGCCGTCAAGGCGCTGGACTCGGTGGTTGACGAGACCCTGCAGGCCAATGGTCTGGACAAGGCTGACCTGGATTGGCTGATCCCGCACCAGGCCAACCTGCGCATCATCGAAGCCACGGCCAAGCGCCTGGACATGCCGATGGACCATGTGGTGGTCACCGTCGACAAGCACGGCAACACCTCGGCCGGTTCGGTGCCGCTGGCGCTGGACGCTGCGATCCGTTCGGGTCGCGTCGAGCGAGGCCAGCTGTTGCTGCTGGAAGCCTTTGGTGGCGGTTTCACCTGGGGCTCGGCACTGCTGCGCTATTAAGCATCGCCAGCATTCGCGTACCGCACGGGCAGCCAAGGGCTGCCCGTTGTTGTTTGGGGGGGCGGTAATCGGCCCCCTCCCTTTGCCGCAGGCAAGGGGAGGGCCGGGGAGGGGGCTTTACGCTGTTGATCTGCCGGCTTCGCAGCTCACCGGTAGTGCCGAGCCATGCTCGGCAAGGGCCTTCCCGGGTGACGCCGCATGCCGAGCATGGCTCGGCCCTACAGGTAGGGTGTGCTGGTAGAGCCCCTGCCGAGCATGGCTCGGCACTACCGGTCGCCGGGTGCTGCATACGCGCCAGTACAGACGGGCGGGCGCTTTCGCGCTTATTATTCCCCGCTTCGAATGACGCAGCAGAAGACCGCGTGACTGATTCCCGACTTGCTTTCGTATTCCCCGGCCAAGGCTCGCAATCCATTGGGATGCTGGCGGAACTGGCTGAATTGCATCCGCAGATCCGTGAAACCTTTGCCGAAGCCTCCGAAGGTGCGGGCGTGGATCTGTGGGCGCTGTCGCAGGGTGGGCCGGAAGAACAGCTCAACCGCACCGAATTCACCCAGCCGGCGCTGCTGGCCGCCAGCATCGCCGTATGGCGCCTGTGGAATGCACAAGGTGGCGCCAAACCGGCCGTGCTGGCCGGGCACAGCCTGGGCGAATACACCGCGCTGGTTGCCGCTGGTGCGCTGTCGCTACGCGACGGTGCCCATCTGGTACGCCTGCGTGGCCAGCTGATGCAGGACGCGGCCCCGGCCGGCGTTGGTGCGATGGCGGCCGTGCTGGGTGCCGAGGATGCCGTGGTCGAGGCCGTCTGCGCCGAAGCCGCAGGCAGCCAGGTCGTGGTGCCGGCCAATTACAACTCGCCCGGCCAGATCGTCATCGGTGGCGATGCCGCTGCGGTGGACCGCGCGCTGGCATTGCTGGCGGACAAGGGTGTGCGCAAGGCGGTGAAGCTGGCCGTCAGCGTGCCCTCGCATACCCCGTTGATGCGCGAAGCCGCCAACCGCCTGGCCGAAGTGATGGCCGGCCTGGACTGGGCCGAGCCGTCGCTGCCGGTGGTGCAGAACGTTGATGGCAAGGTGCACGCGGGGGTCGATGCCATCCGCCAGGCGCTGGTGCAGCAGCTGTACCAGCCGGTGCAGTGGACCGGTTGCGTGCAGGCACTGGCCGCGCAAGGCGTCAGCCGTGTGGCCGAATGCGGCCCGGGTAAGGTGCTGACCGGCCTGGTCAAGCGCATCGACAAGAACATCGAAGGGCGTCCGCTCGCCACCCCGGCAGACTTTGCCGGCGCGCTGGAAGAATGGGCAAACTGAGCAGGCAGATGCGGCACGGGCGCAGCCTGTGCCCGGTCATGATGGGCGCTGCGCATGCGCGGCGCCACGCAGAAAAGGAACAGGAATGAGCAAGCCATTGCAGGGTGAAATCGCGCTTGTCACCGGCGCCAGCCGTGGCATCGGTGCGGCCATTGCCGACGAACTGGCCGCGCAGGGCGCGACCGTCATCGGCACCGCCACCACCGAGTCCGGCGCAGCCGCCATCGGCGCGCGTCTGGCCGCACAGGGCGGCCACGGTCGCGCACTGAACGTGACCGAGCCGGGCGCGGTGGATGCGCTGATCGACGCGGTGAGCAAGGAATTCGGCGCCATCACCATCCTGGTGAACAACGCCGGCATCACCCGCGACAACCTGCTGATGCGCATGAAGGACGAGGACTGGCAGGCCATCCTCGACACCAACCTGACCAGCGTCTACCGCAC